>JAFTHD010000126.1 GCA_017457585.1 Bacillota bacterium
ATGTGAGGAAGTCGAGCACTTCGTCCAACTCATCCTCCCTGTCGTTTTCAAGTACAAGCTGGAAAACGATCCCGAAGGCTACCATTTCCCCGTGAAAATACTTCTCTGTTCCCGGTATCTGGTGGAGCCCCGTGTGAACCGAGTGTGCTCCGGCGCATCCCGTGTTCTCAAATCCGAGGCCGCTAAGCAGAATATTGGCCTCTATCACATTTTCGACCGCTTCCGTCAGTGCTCCGCACTTGATGTCCTCCAGTGCCCTGATCCCGTCTCTGAACAACACGTCTCTGCACTCCTCTGCGATCGCCATTGCAGCTCTCGTCCTTCGGTAACCTTTTCCTATGTAGTTGGCGGTATCCGACTGCTCGTTTGCCCTCGCCTCGTAGTACGTAGAAAGGGCGTCACCGATGCCTGCTGCAAAGAGCCTTGCAGGAGCTTTTGCAATGATCTTTGAATCCACCAGAACAAGATCCGATCCCCTCTTATGGCTCTTGCTGTACAGGTGCTCCCCCTTGTCGTTGTATACCACCGACAGCGAACTGGTGGGAGCATCCGTCGATGCGGAGGTTGGCACGATGAACTGCGCGATACCGTCTTCTGCTGCAATTAGCTTGGCAGTATCGAGCGTCTTTCCGCCGCCGATACCTGCTACAACATCGGCTCCGAATTCCCTGACCAGTTCAAGTACTCTCTCAACTTCTGTCTCTGTGCACTCGCCGCCAAACTTTGCGGCTGCAAACACACATTCGCTCTTTGCGAAAGCAACATCGAACTTTGCGAAAAGTTCATCGTAGAGAAATCCGTCGATCAGCATGAATATCCGGTTTCCGTAATCCGCTGTATACTCTGCAATATTATCTAATTCGCCCGGTCCCTGTATGTATCTGAAGGGACTGCCGAATGCTCTTGTCGTGCTCGTAACCATATCTCAGCCTCTCTTTCTGATGTAATCGACGACGCCGTCAGCAAGCAGCTTACCTGTTTCATCGGTAACGCGAAAATGGATGATCACCAGCGTCCTGCCCCGTTTGATAATCTCGGTGTCGCAGTATATCTCGCCTTCCTGCACGTTGCTAAGGTAATTGATGTGACTGCTCTGGGTCACGTACTCACCGCCATCTGTCCTCGAGTGTATACCGCAAGCGATATCGGCCATGGAATATATGAGTCCGCCATGGACGTATCCGTGCAGGTTGATGGATTCCGGAACCAGCTTAACCTTCACCCTTACACTATCTTCAGAAACGCTGACCGTTTCCACATGATTGTGGTACATGTACGGATTGTTCTTCGCGTATTCTTCAAAATCATATATGTTCGGTTTCTCTGACATTTGTCCCCTCCTGACCTTTTTCACAAAAGATTATACTACAAAGCTGCAACAAATAGTTGAGCATCGTATTTTTTATGGCGTATAATTGTTCCTATGAATAAGGATTTCATCGATTCAAAATTAAAAAAAATAAAAATATATCTGCTTCTCATCTGCTGTCTTGTAGTAGCTTCTGCCCTTATCCCCGGAAGCGGTAAAATGCTCGAGGCGAGCAGTATGTATCTTGCAGCGGCTGTTCCTGATGTCACTTGCTATACCTTGGATGAAGGCGGTGCTCCCGTTCAGTCAGGGAGCATACCAAGAGGCACGGCTGTCAGTCTGTCTGGCAAGACGGCAAAAGATCATGACGGCAATCTTCTAAAGGGCGTGCGCTATGAAGGCGGAGAAGTTTTCGTGGACGAGGAAAATCTGACCGCGGACAAAGATGACGTGGTTCTCGAAGATGAGGTCTACGTCAGAACACCGGCGACCATATATTCAGAACCCGAAGGCCCCGAGATTGCAGGCTTTGTACAAAAGGGCGAAAGTCTCCGGGTCACCGGTTATGATGCCGTAGAGGAGGACGGCACAGTAGACAAGTACCGCATCTCCTACGAAGACAGCGATGGATGGATCTATGGAAAGTACATGGCATTTTCTCCTGAGGAAGCGAAGAAAAAGTGCAATGATAACGGGGCTATGGACATGGCTAAGGACAGCAGCTATTCAATCAACCTTCACGGTGGCAAAGGCACAAACCTTGATTACTTCCCTTACGAGAAGACTTCAATCCCCGGCAAAGAGTTTTGCACCGATGCCAGAGCCATGTATCTCAATGCCGGTGCCGCAACGAAGGACAAATACTTCAAACTGGCTGCGGATAGCGGCGTTAATGCAGTCGTCATAAATATCGATGGCGGAACGCCTGCCTATGGTTCCCCTGTGATGAAGGAACTCTGCCCTACTGCCTATGAAAGCGCCCACTACAGTCTCGAAAAGTATCAGAAAGCCGTCAATCAATACAAGGAAGCCGGCTTCTACACCATTGGCAGAATCGCGTGTTTTAACGACAAGAACTTCGCAAAGGATCATCCTGAAAGCTGCATTAAGTAGAACGGCAAGTCCACCGGCTGGGTAAGCGCATACAGCCGCAAGGCCTGGGAATACAAGGTCTCCGTCGCCGTGGAAGCTGTAGAACTTCTCGGCTTCGATGAAATACAGTTCGACTATGTAAGGTTCCCGGAGACGGCATATCAGATGTCACTTTCCGGGAGCACAGACTTCGGAAATACATACGACGAGGAGAAAGCACAGGCAATACAGAACTTCTGCTTCTATGCTGCCGATCAAATCCATGAAGCCGGAGCATACTTTTCTGTGGACGTGTTCGGTGAATGCTCCAACGGCTACGTGACTGCATACGGTCAGTACTGGCCGGCTATTTCGAATGTTGTGGACGCGATCAGCAGCATGCCTTACACGGACCATCACGGGGATTCAGACACCTGGACGAATCCTTACAGCACCATGTACAACTGGGCGAAACGCTCTGCAGGTATGCAGAAGCATATCCCTACCCCTGCCGTTGCCAGGACATGGATTACCGGGTACAACACGCCTTACTGGAATCCTACGGTGAACTATAACTACGACAAGTTAAATGAGCAGGTTAAAGCGTTGAAAGATGCCGGCCTCGATGGCGGATTCATCCCGTGGAACAGCTCATCGGACTATAGAAAATACAAGGAATATTCTAAGATATGGCAGGTTCATGCCGGTGATAAAAAAA
>JAFTHD010000127.1 GCA_017457585.1 Bacillota bacterium
ATGCGCTCACCCATGATGCTGACATTACTGCCCGTTGTCTGCTTCAGGAAGTCATCGCCCTTCTTGATCTTTGACTTCACGTCCTTCAGGCATTTCAGCAGGCGGTTGGTCTCTGAGAGCATGGCCAGCACTTCGGAATAGCCGCGGGTCTCCTCAACCAGTGCCTCTGTAGCGGCCTCCACCTCTGCATTGAGCGTTCGCATCTCATCATATTTTGCACGGATAGTATGTTCATTCTTGACGAGCGCTTCCTTCTTCTCCATCAGCTCTTCCAGTTCATTGATCAGTGAGGAGAACGACTCCTTATGGTCGCCAGCCTGTTCCTGAAAGGCACTCTTCTTGTCTTCCAGTCTGTTGATCTGCTGGTCGAGCAGTTTCTCCCTGCTTTCGGAAGCCAGTGTTGCACTAATCTCCAGCTGTTTGTCGGCATGGATGCGCAGACCGCCGTTGGAGGTCGGCGGTGCAGAGAAAGCCCCCTGGGCATCATCGCTCTGGATGACGATGCTACGCGCCTGGCTGACGATCTCCGACAAGGAGCCGACCACATGTTCGAGACCGTCGGTGCCGGGGTCTTCTGCGATCTGATGGATGCTGGCGGCACGCGTCTCCACCCGTCCGCCATTGCCTGTGGCCTGCAGATCGACCTCCGTGCCGCGCACGATGATCTTCGAGGCCGAACCCTCATAAAGGATCCCGTCGGCATCCACATTACCTAAGATGATCTCCGGTGCCGACAGGATGATACGGTTCCTGTCGCGCACATAATAACTGCCTGTCATCTCCTCGTGCATCTGCCTGCGCATGTCCTGCATGTCGGCCTTGCACTTCCTGATCTCTGCCAGGTCTTTCTCGACGCTGCTCTCAAAGGCAGACATCTTCTTTTCCCAATCTTTAAATATATAGTCCATACTACGTATTCCTTTAAGTTGATGAATTACAATGAGAGCAATACCTTCAATAACTGTTCACGGTTACCAAGGTTCGACTGCGTCTCCGACTCCAGCTTCGCCCCATTGAAGTGGAGCGTGGAACCGTCGTTTTCGGAGAAGAGAATCTGACCACTCTGACTTGCCCAGGCATTATTCTCACTTACAGATTTGAATGGATTCTGGAATCTCTTTTTGATCGGCTCCCAGAGACCATCCATGAGGTAGATCATGAACTTATTGCCGAACGTGCCCTTATGGTCTAAGCGCGTCATCATGTTCTTCCAGTTGAAGGTGGTCTGCACCTTACTGTCAACAATGTCGGACTCACCAAACCCAAGGCTGAAGAACTTGTTTTCCTTGTTCAGGTCACTGTCCTCCAGCTTCACCAGATACATGGCTGCCAACTTGCGTTTGAACAGGCGAAGCGCTTTCTTACGGGTGAACAGATCCTCAACCCACTCCGCGAACTCTTCTTTCGGCTCGTCATCACCATATTTACCCTGCCATTTTTGAAGTGCCTCCTCCGCATAGTCCTTGAAAGCATCCTTTGCTGCCTTCTTGAACGCATTGTCGTCGGGATAATCCTCAAGCAAGCTGGTGAGTCCGAGCACATGCTGGTGCAGGGCATATACCTTTTGGGCATAATCCAGCATCTCGTTGCAGAAGAACTCGTCCTTCTCATCGCCGGTAAAAGTAGCACCCTTGAACTCCACATCCTCATCCTTCATCTTATCAGGATAGCCACCGCCGATGAAGGAGTCATCGTCCCACTCATCAATCTTGAAGGAGAAGGCTTTCTTACGGATATCGGGATCCTTGGGATCTTTCAGGAAGGCAGTTGTCAGCTCTTGGTAGTTGACGCTGGCATTAACGGCTTTCGTCCACATCTGATCATAGGAGGTATAGAAGTTATCGACCCGCTCCATCAAGTCGTTCAGCACCTCAATGA
>JAFTHD010000128.1 GCA_017457585.1 Bacillota bacterium
AAAAGAACGGCAAGTGCATCATGGAGACTGTTGACGGAATCCGATTTGAAGGTAGCTACCAGGATAACGTCCGCGTTGGTGATGTCGTAGAAAAGGACAAAAATGGTAATGTCGTGAGACGAGGTCACTATACAAATGGTAAGATTGACGAGTAGCTGGATATAGCAACTGGCACTCTCTTGGACTGCTGAGGACAGAGTCGAGCACTAAATCTGTTCTTTTTGTTCTATTTATTCATTCTATTGTTCTTTTATTTTGCTGTAAAGAAAAAAAGGCGTACCTTTGCTGCCAAATAGTAAAATAGGTACTTAGTACGCACTTCTTATGATTATTGATTCTCTTGAGGCTTTCGACCGCTATGCCGGTTTAAATCCTCTTTTTCCTGTTGTGGCAGATTTCCTCCGTCGCACCAATCTTAGTGCGTTGCCAGTTGGCAAGACGCAGATACAAGGAGATGACATCTTCGTCAACGTACAGGAAGCTCCCGTAAAGTCGAGGGAAGAAGCCCGCTTCGAAACGCATCGCCGGATGATTGACATCCAGATTCCTTTCACTGATGAAGAGGAACACGGCTGGACGCCTGCATCACAGTTGCCGATGGCTGAATATGACGAGGGGACGGACATGACGCTTCATGATCCTAAAGCACCATCTACCCCAGCCGATATAGCTTCCACTTATTTCACCCTTCGCCCCGGGCAGTTCGTCATTTACTTTCCCACTGACGGCCATGCGCCAGCGATCACAGCAACAGGGCTGCGGAAGGCAATCATTAAAGTGAAAGCTTCGATTCATCAGTGATTTGAGATAACATCATTATAATGGCAGACAAAAAGATTACAAAAAAAGCCGAGCCACAGAAAGGTTCCAAGGCTTCGGCTGCGAAGAAGAACGACGCTGCTACTGCAAAAAAGTCCTCAAAGGTGGTCGCGAAAAAGGCTAAGACTACAGCTGCTCCTCAGCTGAAAATTCTTAAGAACGACGAGTGGTTACAACCTTTTGCTGAGGCTATCGAAGGTCGTCACAATTTCGTTCAGGCAAAGTTGAATGAATTAACAAAGGACGGAAATCAGAAACTGTCAGACTTTGCGACTGGCTACCTTTACTATGGTCTGCACCATGAGGACCGGAAATGGATCCTAAGGGAATGGGCTCCAAACGCAACTGATATCTACCTTGTTGGCGATTTCAACGGTTGGAAGGAAGATAAGGCTTACGCCCTGAAGCGCGTGCCTAAGACTCCTGGCGACTGGGAATTAAAGCTTGCGGAGAAACATATCAAGCATGGAGACTTCTTTAAGCTGAGTATTCACTGGGACGGCGGTCAGGGTGAGCGCATTCCGGCTTGGGCTACGCGTGTGGTTCAAGACGAGACGACGAAGATATTCTCGGCTCAGGTGTGGGCTCCGGAAGAGGGTTACAAGTGGAAGGTTCAGAAGTTCAAACCTAACACTTCTCCCCTATTGATCTACGAATGCCACATCGGTATGGCTCAGGATGCAGAGAAAGTGGGGTCGTATGCAGAATTTCGGAAGAATGTGCTTCCGCGTATAGTAGAGGACGGCTATAATTGCATCCAGATCATGGCAATTCAGGAGCACCCGTACTATGGGAGCTTCGGATATCATGTGTCGAATTTCTTTGCCGCAAGTTCTCGCTTTGGCACGCCTGAGGAGTTGAAGGAGCTTATAGATGCTGCTCACGAGGCCGGCGTAGCCGTTATTATGGATATTGTACACAGTCATGCGGTTAAGAATGAGAATGAGGGGCTGGGTAATTTTGCAGGAGACCTGAACCAGTA
>JAFTHD010000129.1 GCA_017457585.1 Bacillota bacterium
GCCAGGGATATGAGAATGGTTCCCGTATTCAGCGCTGCGGCTGCCCCTGCCATTCCTGCCAGGTCTCCGCTCATGCCGAGGCCTGCCGCAATGCAGCATCCTGCGAGAATTGTCAGGAAAATGGCGCACAGGTAGCCTGCCACGCCGAGAATGATGGCAAGAGTCATTACAGGCCAGAGGGGTTTCACGAGTCCGATGAGCCTCATCATGATGGTAGGTCCCGTTCTTCTTTTCTCCTTCATTAATCGTCACTCCTTCCGTACTCTTCCAGTTCTCTCTGGGCGGTAAACATTCTGTAGTAGGTGCCCTGCGCTGCCATAAGCTCATCGTACGTCCCTTTCTCAGCAACCTTTCCGCCGGAAAGAACGTAAATGTAGTCCGATGATGCCGTGTTTGCAAGTCTGTGGGAGATGAGTATGACCGTCTTCGTCTTTGCCAGCTCCGTGATGACGTCCATGATCATCTCTTCGCTCTCCATATCGATATTTGATGTGGCTTCGTCGAATATGTAGGCCGGCATATCGTGAAGGATCGCCCTCGCCAGCGCCAGTCTCTGTCTCTGGCCGCCTGACAGATTGCTTCCGTTCTCCGTCAATATCGTTTCTAAGCCTTCCTGCTCTCTGAGAAATCCGCTGAGGCGTACCTTTTCAAGGGCTTCCCACATTTTTTCGTCCGTTGCATCGGAATTCCCCAGTCTCAGGTTTTCTCTGACCGCTCCCTTGAAGATGGTGCTGCTGGCTGAGACCATTGTTATATGGGACATAAGAGAGCCTTCATTCAGGCTGCTCAATTCTTTGCCTCCGGCCATAATGCTGCCGGAATAACCTCTGTTCCTTCCCATGATGATTCCCGCTATGGTGCTTTTGCCGGAACCCGACTGACCTACGAGGGAAATAAAGCTGCCCGGTGGGAATGCTGCGGAGACATCTTTTAAAACCTGCTTGTCTCCGTATGAGAAGCTAACGTTATCAAAGTGAATGCCAACCTGCTCCGCTTCAAGTCTCTCCCTGCCTCTCTCCGGTTCTTCCATCTCGAGAAGGGCAAATATCCTGTCGCTTGCCGCCATGCCGTTCATCGCTATGTGGAAGAATGACCCGAGAATTCTCAGAGGAATGAAAAATTCCGAAGCCAAAAGACATATGCAGAGCGCTCCGCCGAAGGTCACATCGCCTGCCAGAAAATGACGGATGACAACGATCATTCCTGCCGCTGCGCCGCCGTATGCCATGATATCCATGATGCTGGTAGAATTGAGTTGCATGGTCAGAACCTTCATGGTGATCTTCCTGAAATGCTCGGACATTCTGTCCATCTCTGCCGCCTTCGCCTCGTCAGCCTTGTATATTTTGAGGGTGGTAAGCCCCTGCAGATCCTCGAGGAAGTTGTCCCCCAGCTCTGCGTATGCACCCCAGTATTTGCTGAGCAGTTTCTTAGCAATCTTCTGCACCGCCATTATGGAGCCGGGAATCAGCGGTACGAATATGAGCAGCACCAGGCTGGCCTGCCAGCTTACGTGAAACAGAACTGCGAACAGGGTAAGCGGTGCAAGCAGGCTGTAAAACAGCTGGGACAAGTATCTGCCGTAGTAGGTCTCCAGTTGTTCAACGCCTTCTACGGACATCTGAACCACTTCGGCCGTAGGCACTTTCTCTCTGTAGGAAGCGCCCAGCCTGAGAAGTTTCCTGTATATGTTCTCTCTCAGAATACGTTTCACATCGAGGCTCGCTGCAAAGGACGCTTTAACCGTCATCCTGTCGCACACGAACCTTCCGGCTATGCACAATGCGATTACTGCCACGGATATACCGATAAGCTGACCCGTAACGCTCTCCTTCAGGACGCCGTCAAGAACGGCGCCGATTCTGAACACTATGATGATCTGCAAGATCAGTGATATCCACTGCCACAACACCTGTGAAACGATGTACTTCCCGGAGTCCGACAGAAGCTTTATTAACTTCGTTTTAATCATCCGATTCCTCCTCTAATTCAAACCTTTCGTCAATATCCTCTTCCTTCATCGTCTTTACTACAAAGCCAAAATAGATTATGTGCGCCAGCCATACGGCCGCAAGTATTATCCTGCCTACGGGAACGCGGCTCATCATCACGAAGCCCAATCCCATGATTACGGTAACGGAACCGATAATCGAAAGCTTCGTCTTCACGGTCATTCCCTTTTTCTTAACGAAGCCCTCCAGGTGCTTGTGATAAACGCCCGTGTTCACGAACCAGTCGTAAAGTTTCTGTGAGCCCTTGGCAAAGCAGAATGCCGCTGCCAGATAGAACGGAACTGTCGGTAGAATCGGAAGAACGATTCCGATGGAACCGAGCACGAGGCAAAGGATTCCCGGAATGACCCAGAGACGGCTTATTTTGCGCCGCGCCGTTCCCACTTCTTCGTCCGCTTCATCGTACTCCTCAAAGTATCCGTCACCGCTTTCGCCGGGTGCGGCAGGAGATTGCCCTGCGCTCTCTGAATCTGTAACCTCGCCGCCTGCCGTGAAATCGTAGCCGGTGTTCTCCGCATCCGCATCTTCTGCGCCTGCCGTGAGCGCATCTACGAGCCACTGGCTGCTGTGCTCCTGTGAACTCATTTCCGCCTCCTTTTCTTTCATCACGTCATCTGCCTTTACTTCTTTTACCGGAAGCACGAAGGTTCTTCCGTTCACATCCGTAACCCCAAGATTGACCCCGTACAAATCGTATATGCTCTCGCTCGTGATTACGTCCTCCGGCTTTCCGAAGAATCTCACCTTGCCGTCCAGCAGTCCCACCTCGTGGTCGGAGTAGTGAATCGCCTGGTTGATGTCGTGAAGTACCATGACGATGGTAAGTCCGAACTCCCTGTTCAGCCTTTTTACCAGCTCCAGGATCTCCACCTGATACCGAACGTCCAGATACGTGGTCGGCTCATCGAGAAACAGCACTTTGGGGCTTTGCGCCAGCGCCATTGCGATCCACACTCTCTGCCTCTGGCCTCCTGACAGCCTCGAAATTTCTCTGTCCCTCAGCTCCTTCAGGCCCGTGGCATCCAGGACGAATTCAATGATCTTCTCATCTTCCTCCGTGTCCTCACGGAGAAACGTTATATGCGGCGTTCTCCCGAAGGAGACCAGCTGCTGTACCGTTATATCGTCTGCCGCTTTGTTATATTGCTGAACGATTGCAACCTGTCTGGCGAATTCCCGCAAGGTTAGGTTGTTGATATTCCTTCCGTTCAGGAAAATCCTGCCCGATGCAGGCATCAGATTCTTTGTCATCAGGGAGAAAAGGGTGGATTTGCCGCACCCGTTCGCCCCCATGATCGTCGTTATCCTGCCCCTTGGTATCTGAAGATTGATCTTCTTCAGCACCCTGTTGGCTCCGTAGGCAAAGGACAGGTCTCTCACTTCCATCACAGGTCTTCTGCCGGGTCTTTTATTTTCCATATGTCTTAGACCTCCTTAACAGGATGATGAAGAACGGTCCTCCTACGACGCTCATGATTATCTGCGCCGACACCTCGTAGGGCTGCGCGATGGTTCTGCCTACCGTATCGGCAACCAGGAACGTGAGCGCGCCCAAAATCATGCTGTAGGGGATCAGCACCTTGTGGTTGCTCCCTACCAGCAGCCTTCCTATGTGGGGCACGATGAGTCCCAGGAAGCTGATCGCGCCTGCAACGGCCGTCGAAATGCTTGCCAGCAGGCAGGCAATGAGGGAAATGATAAGCCTCTGCTTCATAACGTTGACGCCCAGACTTCTCGCCGTCTTATCCTCCAGTGACAGCAGATTGCACTGGCCTGCAAATATGCAGGCAAGGACGAGGCCTATAAAAACGTAGGGTGCCAGCGTCTGCACGTCTTCCCATGTCTTCATTGTGATGTTGCCGTTTACGATGGATGCGACGCCTGACATGGTTCCGCCGTTCATGGAGTTCAGGCCGCCGGAAAGGCCGGTAAACATGGCGTTGATCGCTACACCGACCAGTATGATTCTCAGCGGGCTGAGTCCTCCCTTCCAGGAAAGGGAATAGACCAATAGGAATGCCACGCAGCCGCCTATGCATGCAAACAGCGGCGAGAAGAAATACAGCGTCGGTACGAATGCCGTGATCACCACCGCAAAGAATGCTGCGCCGCTTGATATGCCGATGATTCCCGGATCTGCCAGGGGATTTTTGAGTACCGCCTGGAAAAGCACGCCGGACACGGCTACCGCTGCCCCTGCGAGCATGGATATTACGATTCTCGGAAATCTCAAGTCGAATATGGATGAGACGTCCTCATCGTATGTGAGAAAAAGTCCTTCAAAGAGCTGCCTTGGACTCACCTTGAGAGAACCGATGTTGATGGCCGCAAGCAGAACGATTGCAAGCAGCACTGTAGTAACGATAAATGTCACCGCTGCCATCTTTTTCTTTCTCTTAATAAGCTGGCTGTCATCCAGCTGATCTCTTCGGGCTCTTTTGCCCTTCTTCTTTGATAGTTCTTTGTGACTCATTATGCTTGTCCTTAATTGCCTGATTCTTTCTGCATCTTCTCGTATTTGTCCGTGGCACCGGATTTGGCAGCCTTCTCGTGAGCGTCCTTACTGCTCTTCTTTGCCGCCTCGATATCTTCATCGCTCTCAGGGTAGAGCATAGGCTGAAGCTCCGCCAACGCATCCGGATACCTGAAATTGGCGCTCATGCCGAAGTTTTCGTAGGTCAGATCGTAGACCCTTCCTTCTTTGACCGCATCGAAGTGCTTCCAGATGTCGTTCTCCTTAAAATCCTTGTCGAACATCTCCACCACCTGGTCGGGCAGCGCATGGGCGGCTCTCAGAATTACGTCCGGTTCCTTTGTCTTCATATCTTCCGTGTTCACAGTGAGGAACTCTTCGTCGGTATCCTGATACACGTTCTCTCCGCCGGCCAGCTTGACAAGGCTTCCCACGTAGGAGTTCTCCGTTGCTATGATATAGGAGCCGGGAAGCCCCATGAGCACCATCACCTTCGGATGCTCCTTCCCAGCATTTTTCTCGCTGTATTCTGCATAGAACGCTTTGAATTCATCGGTCAGCTGCTGCGCCTGCGCTTCTCTGTCAAATATCTGTCCCAGCTCGATGATGGACTTGTACATTCCCTCGACGCTTCTCAGGTTGAGAAAAGCCCACTGGGTGTTTATGGCTTCGTACTTGGGCTGCAGATCTCCCTGAAGGCTTGATGGACTGAGTATCCAGTCTGGTGTGAGAGAGGAAACCACCTCCATGTCAGGGCTCATGGCCGTGCCCACCGTCGGAAGACCATCGTATCGCTCCGGGATAACGGACACGGAACTTTTGCAAACACCGACAAGGTCAAGCTCCAATCTGTCGCAGATATCCGCCGTGGCAGGGGATGTGGCAATAATCCTGGGCGGACGCCCGAGATTTCTCACAAGTCCTTCTGCCGCCTGCACCGCTTCAAGCTCCGTCTGATTTGATATGGTGAGAAGTTCCTCTGCGGAAGCTGCCGTGCTCTCCGTCTGTGCCTGCTCTTCTGCGTGAACAGCCGGGCCGGAAAAGGCGAGCATGGCGAAAAGCATCGCGACCGCCATCAATATGAAAACAATGTTTTTACTTCTAATCTCTGTCATCTTCATCGTATGTGTACTCGTCATTTTCGTGATTTCCTACAAGCCTGTGCCAGTTCCTCGCAAAGTAATATACGAATCCTGCCGCAATTGCTATCAGGATTACGCCTGCGATGACAAGGGAAATCACGTTAATGAATATCTTCATGGCAACGGAGCTTCCTGAGAGCAACTCTTCATCTTCCTGACCCTGAGCCGTAGAAAGGCTCAGGCCTTCAGCTTTCTCTGCTGACTGCGAATCGCCTGCTGCAGTCTGTGAATCCGTATTCACTGGCTGCTGTCCTGCCTCCTCCGTTTGGCTGTCCGGCTGCTCAGCTGTCTGCCCGTCCTGCGCCTCCAGGCCTCCGGTGCTCTCAGAATCCACCATGGCTGCCTTCATGCCCGTCGAATTACCCTCCTTCAGGTTGCTGGGATAGAGGTAAAAGACGACGCTTCTTCCCATGGGCTCCACGTACATCTGACCTCTGACGACGCAGTTTTCTGACGGAACCTCAAGGGTGATATCGTTTGTCGTGCCGTTCTCATCTTTTCCTTGTCCCGTCACACCTGAAGCCGGAGACTTCCAGTCTTTATCCCCCTTCGACTGAACCCAGAAGGAGTACTGAGAGGTGTAATCGATGAGGCTCATTCTGAACGTCAGATAGCACTGACCGCCGTCCGTCTTCTCAAAAATACCCGTGCTGCCAATGCACCCTTCCACCATGCCCTGACCTGTTGCATAGGCGGATTCTCCGCCCGAATCCTCGATCACGCCGGTTACAGGGTGCTTATAGCATGGGTGTATGACACAACTAAATACTTTGCCCGATGCGCCATGAACCGTCTGTGGAAAACTCATGACCAGGACAAGCATAATCAAGATGATCGCCGTAATATTCTTCTTTTTTCCCGGTTTTATGATGTCATATCTCATGTTACTATTCTTGCCCACCGTTATATGAACATTCCGAAAACTATCCTTCTCTTGAGATACAGGAGTATCAGGGCACCAAGCCCTCCTATTGTCTCTGCCCCCGGAACTACATAGTCCCTGAGCGGCGGTACTTTTTCTTCTTCAGCAGGTGTCGATGCACCGCTGTCTGAAGCCTGCGAAGTCACCTGATTCGTACCGTCAGCTGCTTCAAGGCCGGACTGGAGCGTATCTCCACCTTCTCCAAGTGTACCAATGCCGCTTCCAAGGCCTCCCAGGCTGCTTCCGCCGGACAGCTGCATCCCTGTTCCGCCGGAGCCCGTGCCAGAAACCGCTTCTCCCGTATTCTCCTGATCGAACACGGTCGCCTTTGCGCTGACAGCTTTGACGCTGCTGCGTTTTATCTTAAGATAAACCGGCTGCGTTCCGGTTCCTGCCGATATCGATTCCATGATCGGAACGAAAACCCTGAGCGGACAGTATCCGTCCGATTTCGCTTCCTTAATAACAGGGAAGGTCACCTTATCAGGATAATTCGTACCGAAGGCATCCTTTACCACCTTGCCATTGGAATCCTTTTGTACGCTTTCCACTGCAGCCGTACTTACCGATCCTTTTGGTGCGCCTGTCTTGTCCGTCTTATATCCGCTCTTGAAGTACCAAAGGGTTCCAAGATATCCTTTCTGGTTATTTACGTTCAGACCGCAGAAGTTCAGTGTGAGTTTATACTCTCCGTTCTTCACAGTAAGTTTAATGGTGTGGTTGATGGCGTTGTTTGACATGGATGCGGTTTTCCTGTCGATTTTAACCATCTCTCCCGTTATCGAATAGGTGCCGTCCTTCAGCTTCATGAAGTCCAGCCTTCCGTTTTTTGTCTTACCTGACTGACCGTCTGAATCGGAAGTCTTGTCCGATTCTCCCTGAGACTTATCTCCCGTGTTCTCGTCCTTGTCCTGATTCTTATCCTTATCGCTTTCGCTCTTGCCGCTGTCTTCCTTTGCCGGCTCTGTATACTGATAAACCTGATATATGGACTTGAGCGCAGTTGTCACCTTATCCACTGTATCCTGGTCGATGTTAATGTTGCCCGACGCGGAAGTTCCGTATTTTACAGCTTTTGCGAGCATGAGAATGTCTTCGTCCGTCACCTGATCGCCTGCGCTCACTTTTTTCTGAAGACTTCGGAGGTTCTTCAGGGCTGCCTTGAGCTCCGTCTTATTCGTCGGTGTGCCTCCTGTCTGCGTCAGCGAACTCCAGTCCAGTTCAAATCTGGCGTACTGATATCCTCCGCCTGTTCCGCCGCTGATTCCTTCCATTACCGGAACGTAAACCTGAACCCAATACATCTCTCTATCCGGACTCACGGTCATGCTGTACCACTCAGGGTACTTTTTTCCTTTCATCTGCTTGTCCGTTCCCGTCTTTGGATCATTGTACGCGTCGTATGTATCGTAGTAGGACTCTTCGGTCACGCGGACGCCTTTTTCTTTTGAAGGTACCGACGTGCCGGTATAATAAGGGAAGTAAGTCAGAAATCCCAAATAGCCGGTAAACTTCATCTTACCGGATCCTGCGGTAAGTGGAACGGAATGAAATCTGAGCGTTAGTTGTCCATCTTCTGCAACGAGCGTCATCGGCTGCTGAATGGCCTCATTTCCCATGGACGCCTGATCGCTGGTAGCGTGCTTTATCTGCCCTTTGATTTCATATGTTCCGTCGAAGATGACGCCATCCTGTTCTTCGAGTATCATGGCTTTGCTGATGTCCACCAGGGCTTTGCTGAGAAGCTCCGCCTTCTTATCCGTCAGATTCGAATCTGCCAGACCTGCTTTTGCTGCTGATATTGCTGCGTCGAAGAGCGCCCTGCTCGTCTTATTGGCGGCAGAGACATCCATTTCCTCGGCCTGTTCCACAAGGGACTGCAGCGACTTAACTACCTCACTTGTAGATTCCGTTTCGCCTGCGTAGGCAATCGGGACAATCATGCCGATTGCTATCATTACGCATGAGACATATACAAGCACCCTTTCCAGTATCCTTTTGATTCCTCTTTTCTTCATGTCACTCATCATTTCCGGTCTCCGTCTATATTCTTTCTAACAGATTTTGCGCTTTTGGCTACAGTTAGTCGATACTAACCATCTAACCCTATCATAATATTTTTGGCTCTGTCAATGAAACAAATGCTTTTTTGTGACCTAAGTCACCGTCGGAAAGTTAAAAAGTCGCTTTCTTCAAGCGACTCCACTGCGTACATCCTCTAACTTCACTTTTTTTCTATAATAAACTATACGAAACATTCCGGGAAAAGCATCCAGCCGCAATCCGGACACCGCGTACAAAGAAAGAGTCACGCTCTATCATCAGTACGTGACTCCTGTTTGCACATTATGTGGGTTAGTTGCTGTTTCTCTCAATTTTGTTTGTCTCTCGTCTGTTCATTCAGCCGTCTGAATTGGTCTTTTCGGATCTTCGTTCTGAGACGTGAAATCCTGACGGAATATATGATTCCGCAGACGAATGCGATCGCTCCCCCGATTCCCATCCCCATGGTGACAGGATCCGGCAGGGTCTCGTTTACCCGGAGCATGGTCGCTGCGATAAGCACAATCATCATCAGGAAGACGAAATAGGTGCTCATCTGCTGCTTCCTGTCAAGGCTATTCATAACCGGTGTCTTCTTATTCAGTATGTTGGATATGTCTTCCTCTGATGCCTTTTCAAGGGGGTTCTTTGCTTCTCTGGTTCTCATGGTGTCTACCTCCTCAATTATCTTTATTATAATGCATGGGCATCGCGTTTGGATACGTAAATTCGGAAAACGCTGGAATTTGATGGGCTAAGTATCCAAAAAGAGCGATTTCCCGGCGATTTGGATACTTTTTGAGCGGCAATACCGCTGAAAGTATCCAACGAACGGCTCAGATGGCTGTTTTGGATACTTGGACATGTTCGTTCCAACGTTCCCGGGAAAAAAGTATCCAGGCGCAATCCAAGACGCATAACGCAAAAAGAGCCACGCTCTATACTCAGCACGTGACTCCTGTTTTACACAATATGTACTCCTGCGAAGGCCGGATATTGACCAGCTTACAGCTTTTCCTTAATGTCCTTAGCCTTAGCCTTGATCTTATCGTCGATATCAGTCTTCTCGAGGGCTGCGTCAGCCTTGCCCTTGATGTCCTTTGCTGCATCCACAATCTTATCGTCGATGTCAGTCTTATCGAGGGCTTCCTTAACGCCTTCCTTTGCCTTATCCTTCAGATCGCCGGCCTTAGCCTTGATCTTGTCGTCAATATCAGTCTTCTCGAGGGCTGCGTCAGCCTTGCTCTTAACGTTCTTAGCGGCTCCGATGATCTTGTCATCGATGTCAGTCTTATCCAGAACTTCCTTCGTCTTAGCCTTAATCTTATCGTCGATGTCAGTCTTATCCAGAATATTGTCTGCAGTATTTTTAATCTTATCAATAACTCCCATTGTTAATTCTCCTTTGTATGCAACCGGGAAACAACTTACAGTTAATTATACTCCTATTATGCCGGCAACTACAAGCTTTTAATTTTTATCGCCTACTCGCACCTTGCCAGGAGCTTTTCCCACTCCTTGTCCACGTACTCCTGCGTCTGATCGATCATCCACTCGTTGCCCTTCTTGAACATGTGGGCGAACCTGCCCTGACGCTTCAGGAATTCCTCCACAGGAAGAACCTTCTTCGGCTCATAGGTCAGGTGCCACTTGCCCTCCACGATCTCATACATCGGCCCAACGTGGGTATCGAC
>JAFTHD010000011.1 GCA_017457585.1 Bacillota bacterium
GAAATATGACGATGTACTTACCCATGTCCTGCTTCAGGTCACGGGGGAGTCTTTTGTTCAAAGGGTTTCGCATTCTTCTCTCCTTACCAGTCAAGATCCATTGCTGCCATCTTCGTTTCGTTCAAGTAGTTCTTCCTCACCATTCCATCGCGCAAGGTGATGACACGATCTGCCATGTTCTTGATGGCGTCGTTGTGGGTTACGATGATGATGGTGTTGCCGTACTTCTTGTTGATTCTCTCCAGGAGCACGAGAATTTCCTTGGAAGTATTGTAGTCCAGTGCGCCGGTAGGCTCATCGCAGAGCAAAATATCCGGGTTCTTGACGATGGCTCTTCCTATGGATGTTCTCTGCTGCTGGCCGCCGCTTATCTGTGACGGTCTCTTCTTTGCGTGGTCCGTGAGGCCCAAGGTCTCGATGAGTTCATCGATATCCATGGGATTTTTGCTAAGGTATGCGCCCGATTCGATATTTTCTCTCACGGTAAGATTGGGAATCAGATTGTACATCTGAAACACGTATCCCAGATGGGTACGCCTGTACTGGGTCAGCCTTTTTTCCGTCATTTCCTTGGTTCGCTCACCGCCCACTTCGATATATCCGCTGTCGGCGTCGTCGATACCGCCAATGATATTCAGAAGTGTGGATTTGCCCGAGCCTGAAGGACCGAGCAGAACGCATATCTCACCCTTTTCGATCTCAATGTTTATGCCTTTCAGGACTTCCACCTTGTTGTCTTCGTCTCCGTAAGACTTCCTTATGTCGCTGATATTGATAAATGCCATCAAAAACTCCTTGCTATTAGAAAGTAGTTGCCTATTGCAATTAGTTAGCCAATACTAACCTAATGATACACCCGCTCCCATTCATTTGCAAGGAAATTGAATGGCTGAATGTGACAAGGAATCACCAAATCAAGATGTATAACAGGGTTTACATTTGTCCATGCCGCAATGAAATACAAAGCGGCAGCCGCAATTATCCGGGCCGCCGAACTGCCGGCAAGTTTCATGAGGCAATGAAATACAAATGAAATACAAAGGGAGCGCCGCAAGATCAGTTCACCTTACGGGACGCTCCCTGTATAGTCTTTTTGTTATTTTTCCGTTCCGCGCCCGGAAGGCTCTTAGCCATCCTTCGCGCGAACCCCCTCTTCTCTATGCCATTGCAGCCTTGATCATTGCCGGCAGCTTGCGGCATCTTTCTTCTGAGATTGATGCCACGGAAACTCTGATTCCCTTACCCATCGGGATGAGGAACACGCCTTCCTTTTCAAGCTTCGCGCATACCGCTTCAGGATCGTCGCAAGGAATCGATACGAAGAAACCGGCGTCGAAAGGAACGATTTCAAGGCCAACCTTTGCAGCCTCCTCTTCAAATCCGCGGCCTCTTGCCAGCAGCATGTTCCTGTAGTAAGCCCTCTCCTCCGAAACCTTGGCCAGAAGTTCTTCGTCTGCATAGATCTTGCTCAGAATCACCTGACCCATGCGAGTCACGTTTGACCAGGTACCTCTGGATGAGAACTCACAGATCTGCTTGAATTCCTCTGCGATTTCAGCTGTCTTTGCGAGACAGATCATCGCTCCGCACCTTGCACCGTAAAGGGTATATGTCTTACTCATGCTGTACGCTATGATCGGGAGCACGTTCTCAGGCATCGTCTCAAGCTTAGGCAGGAAGCTTCTGTACTCTTCCTCATCACCTGCGAAGTCTATGTATGCCGCATCTACCAGCAGCACGATCGGCTTGCCTGCTGCCGCCTCTTCGGTAAGCACTGCCACAACCTTATCCCAGTCATCGTCGGTGAGTGAATATCCCGTTGGATTGTGAGCCGGTGTATTCAAAATGATCACCAGGCTGTTCTGCTCTTCGAGAAGCTTTGACGATACTTCTCTGAATGACGCCGCATTAAACTGGCGGTCGGAATCGAAGAGCTCAAATGTTGCCACATCCCTTCCTATCTCCGTAGATATGGTCTTATACGGTCCCCAGTGCCAGTCCGTGGTCATGATCTTGTCGCCCGGCTCCGAGTAGATCGATACCGTGTTTCTGAGGGAGCCTGTCCCTCCCGGAGTTGCCGATGCTTCAACGAATCCCTTCGGCTCATATGAACCGAGAGCCGCCTTGATCGCAGCTGCCTTGTACGTCTCAAGGCCTCTTATCGGAGCGTATGCCGCATAGTCGGCCGGCTCAAGTTCCTTGAATACTTTGTCCACAGACGAAAGCACGATAAGCTTACCCTCATCGTCCATCAGTGTACCTATGGTTGCATTTATTACGTTCTCTTCTCCCACCTCAGCCATCATAGCCTTCGCTCTGTTGCTGATTCCAAAGTTTTTGTCCTCCTTCGGGACATTCCTTCCGTTGGCCCTCGCCAGAATAAAGTCTGCCATTGTCTTTCTCCTCTACATATTTCTAAATTATTTCAAAGCGACCTTGACATAGTTTATATTCTTGCCCAGACCGCTGAATTTCTTCTCATATTCCGTCATCGTAAACCTGGAATCATAAGAACTTGCGTGAAGATCACGAGTCTCCTCCAGTATAGAATACCCACTTTCATGTATCTCTTCAAGTGTGAATTCGTATAAATCCTCGTTATCCGTCTTAAACTCCAAAGCTGCGCCGGGTTTCGCCACGAGGGCATAATTAGCCAGCCTGTTCCTGTGCGTCAGTCTCCTCTTTGCGTGGCGCGCCTTAGGCCACGGGTCGCTGAAGTTCAGATATATGCCGGCCACCGAATCCTTCTCAAAAAGTTCACGGGCATCTTCCACAAAGGTGTTCATGAATTTAAGATTCGGGAGTTTCTCCCCTTCCGCTTCAAGCTGCAGCACTTTTTCCATGGCTCGTAGGATGACCGTTTCCTGTCCCTCTATTGCAACGAAATTTGCTCCGGGATTGTCCTTCGCCTTCTTTATTATGAAGTCTCCCTTGCCGCATCCTATCTCGACGAAAACATCCCCTTCTGAGGGGAAGTATTCCGCCTGCGCCTCAGGGGAAGGCTCCGCTATCATGAGATGCGCACACTCTTTCAGTCTGTTCTCCAGGTCTTTTGCTTTTCTCTGTCTCATATAAAAATTCTCTCCGCTATCATAAGGCAAAGGAACAGGCATATGGCCACTATACCGATGATATCGCTTCTGCCGATAACCACCTCATTCATACGCGTTCTCCTGAAATTGCCTCCGTAGCATCTCGATTCCATTGCCATGGCAAGATCCTGTGCGATTCTGAACGCACTTATGAAGAGCGGCACCAGAATAGGAATCAGCGCCTTGGCACGCCTCAGTATGTTGCCCGTCTCAAAATCCGCCCCTCTCGCCTGCTGCGCCTTCATGATCTTGTCCGTCTCTTCCAGGAGCGTAGGTATGAATCTCAGTGCTATGGTCATCATCATAGCCAGATCGTGTGCCGGAAGCCCGAACCTTTTGAACGGCGAAAGCAGCGATTCTATGCCGTCGGTGAGCTGAATC
>JAFTHD010000012.1 GCA_017457585.1 Bacillota bacterium
GATAGTAGAGTTTATCAGTCAATCATCTGCAGCAAATAAAGGAAGTTTCAAAACATGAAAGGAAAAATCATCGCCATCGTCGTCTGCCTGCTCTGCGCCTGCTGTCTGTACACCCACCGCCGGGTCATCCGGGCGCTCATCCGGCACGAGCCCATGCCCCAGGCCCCCAGGTGGCACTTCTGGGTGAAGAACAGAAGAAGCTGACAAATACCAAAAAGGAGGACACAGAAATGGAAGGGATCGAAAAAGTCTATCAGTTTTTGGATGCGGCGCACACCTATTATCTGGCCACGGTGGAGGGCGACCAGCCGCGCGTGAGAGCCTTCGGCACGTCTCTGCTGTACGACGGAAAGCTCTATATCCAGACCGGTAAGGTCAAGCCCGTCTCCCATCAGCTCGCGGCAAACCCCAAGGCGGAGATCTGCGCGTTCAAGGATGGCGTATGGGTGCGCGTGGCGGGCAAACTTGTCGACGATGATCGCGTAGAGGCAAAAAAGTCCATGCTGGATGCATATCCGAGCCTCCGCGCTATGTATGACCCGGAAGACGCGAATACGGAAGTTCTCTATTTCAAGAACGCCAAGGCGACTTTCAGTTCCTTTACGGCGGCTCCGGAGACGGTGGAATTCTGAGTCCCGCGGGAGAAGATTCCGTTCACCAGAGAATTTTGAGTTCTCGGGAAAACGTACATAAATCATCTGTATTTTGGATGATTTATAAAGTGATAGTGCTTTTTCAAAACCCTTCTTCGGTGGATATTCCACTGAAGAAGGGAACAGAAACAGACCTATATACCTCAATAGCGGTCATGGTACCCTTTCCCGGCGCCTTCTTCGGTGGATATTCCACTGAAGAAGGGTTTTAAAAGAAGGTATACACTTTTTTGGCCAAAAAAAACGCTTCCCTGCCAATCGTCAAGGAAGCGTTTTATCATGTCCTGCGGAGAGTCCTGATCAGATCAGGATGTACTTCAGAATAAATACAAGTGTCAGAACGTACATCAGAGGTGTGACCTGCTTGGCCTTGCCTGCTGCAACGTTGAGGACAGTGTAGGAAATGATACCGAAGCAGATACCTTCGGAGATGGAGTACATGAACGCCATCGCGAAGATGCAGATGAAAGCGGGGATCGCTTCGAGGACGTTATCCCACTCGATCTTGCTGACCTGCTGCATCATGAGGAAACCGACCATGACCAGTGCGGGAGCAGTGGCGAAGGAAGGAATCGTCAGGAACAGAGGAGAGAAGAAGAGGGAGAGAATGAACAGGAAACCGGCAGCAATTGCCGTGAGACCTGTGCGTCCGCCTTCTGCGATACCGGATGCGGACTCTACGAAGGTTGTGATCGTAGAAGTTCCGAGGCATGCGCCGAAGATTGTGCCGACCGCGTCGGAGAGAAGAGCGCCCTTGATGCCGGGGAGCTTGCCTTCCTCGTCGAGAAGGTTAGCCTTGGAAGCGCAGCCGATCAGAGTTCCCAGTGTATCGAACATGTCGACAAAAAGGAAAGCGAACATAACGACTACAAAGTCCACGCTTGCGATGCTGGCGAAGTCGAGCTTAAAGAGCGTAGGAGCAACAGAAGCGGGCATGGAGATGATTCCGGAAGGAATGACGCTGTAGAAGCCTGCTTCAGGGTTGGGAACATAGAGGCCGACCAGCTGGCAGATGATGCCCAGAACCCATGTCGCGATGATGCCGAGAAGGATGGCACCCTTGACATTGCGCAGCATAAGGATCGCAGTGATCAGAATGCCGAGGATAGCAAGAAGAACCGTGATTCCCTCGGAACTGAAAGTGCCGTTCTCCATGGACGCCTTAAAGGAAAATACAGAGACCAGCGTGGAGCTGTCCACGACGATGTGGGCGTTCTGCAGTCCGATGAAGGTGATGAAGAGGCCGATACCGACGGATACGGCGAGTTTGAGGGTTGCCGGGATGGCATTGAAGATCGCTTCTCTGATATTCGTAAGGGAGAGAACGACGAAGATCAGACCCTCGACGAAGACGGCGGTCAGTGCCATCTGCCAGGAATATCCCATTCCCAGAACAACGGTGTATGCGAAATAAGCGTTGAGGCCCATGCCTGCGGAGAGCACGAACGGAAGATTGGCGAGGAAGGCCATCAGGAAAGAGGCGATCGCAGATGCCAGAGCCGTTGCTGTAAAGATCGCGCCTGAATCCATGCCGGATGCACTCAGGATGCTGGGGTTTACAGCCAGGATGTAAGCCATTGTCATGAAGGTAGTAAGACCTGCTGCCAGCTCTGTTTTGACATCAGTGCCGTGCTCCTTCAGTTTGAAAAACTGTTCCATAGAGTTTTCCCCTTTCTAATTGGGACCCGGGTCCCATGCTGTTGTGTAATTTACGGAAGGTATGATAGCAGAGAATTTTTAAATTTTCCATAGATTATAGGGAAAAAATGAAAAATTTCTAAAATTTGATAAAATTTAA
>JAFTHD010000130.1 GCA_017457585.1 Bacillota bacterium
ATTGCTTCGTATTCAGCAACATACTTGTCGAGATCCGTATATCCGAGAGACTTGACTGCCTCGCACTCCTGCAGCCCCATAAAGTAAGCGGCAGCCCTGTATAGAGGCTTCTCGCTGATCACGCCTGTCTGAGCATCCGCAGTAACTCCCGAGAATACGGTCTTGGCGGTAGGAAGACTGAGCGTAAATGTAGCGCCGTTTCCAAATACGGATGAAACGCTGATGACACCGTCATGCATGTCTGCGATCTCTTTTGCGATGGCAAGACCTATGCCTGAACCGCCGACTTCACGCGATCCGGAATTATCTACCCTGTAGAACCTCTCGAAAAGATGGTCGATATCCTTTGCGGGGATTCCTCTGCCGTTGTCCTCGACCTGAACGGCGACTCTGTCGTCGATCACGTGTATGCTTACGTGGATCTGGTTTCTTGCCGTCTTACCGTCATAGTTGATGTACTTAACGGCATTGGTAAGCAAGTTTATGATGCATCTGATTATCAACTTATGGTTGCCGTACAAAAGCGGCATCGGAGTATCGTCGGGAAGCGTGAATACAACGCCTCTGCTACCCGGATAGTCGGACATGCCGGCATACGCCTGCTCAACGCAGTCACGGATATCGAAGATCCCCATCCTGCTTGTATGAGAACACTGAGAGAGAACGAGGAAGTCGTTGACGATATCCTGCATTCTCGTGGAGTTGTCCTGAATGCGCTGCGACCAGATAAGCAGGCTGTCCCTCTCGGGCATCTTTCCTTTTCCGCATGCGTTGATTATCGAGAATACGGAGTTGTTGATCGAAGTAAGAGGTGTCTTGAGCTCGTGTGAAACATTTGCCGCAAGGTCCTTCTGCCTTCTCTCGTCATCCTTGATCTGGGTAATGTCATCTACAATGACAAGGTTTAAGACTTCGCCGTTGAAATACTTTCCTGACTGTTCTCCGGTCTTTCTTATTACCTTGATCTCATATATCTTTCTGCCGACATAGTAATTTACGCGCACGACATTGATGCCGTTCTCGCAGCTTAAGATGTAGTTGGACTTGAGCATGTTGCCGTTGTCGAACTCGGTGAGGAAGTCGTCTATTGTCTGCGGAAGCCCGCCTTTAAGGAAATCCTGCAGCTTAAAGATCGTCTCGTTTGCAAATATCGCGCCGGTATTGTCGTAAACAGCCATACCGATTCCGACGCTGTCGAGAACTGCTTTATGGATCATCATGTCGCGCTCGAGTCCGTCCATGTTGGCCGTGACTTTTCCGCGCAGAGACGTATTGCCGATAAGATATCCGATCAGGCATCCCAAAACGAGCGCGAAAAGCACTCCGACAAGGACGAGCATCCAGTTCTCGCCCAGGACAGTAAGAAGATCGGATGTGGAAGGTTCGATCATCAAGTCAGATCATTCGGGAAGAAATACCCGAATCCTCTTCTGGTAAGAATGTATTTAAAGTTCTTCTGGTCAGGCTCGATCTTCTGACGTGTTCTTTTGATGGTAACGTCAACAGTTCTCTCGTCGCCTAAGAAATCGAACTTCCAGACCTGCTTTAAGAGCTCTGATCTGGTACATACCCTGCCGCAATTCTGTTCAAGATACTGAAGGAGCTGGAATTCCCTGTTCGTAAGATCGCAGGACTCCTCGTGCTTAAATGCCTGCATGACGTCGCCGTCAATGATGAGTTCGCCGCCGCAATATTCGTGGCGGTTACCGGCATTGTCATTCTTCTTGGAGTTGTACTCGCTGCGCCTGATCATGGCGCGGAGTCTTTCTCTTAATACCTGTGCGTCACAGGGCTTGGAAAGATAATCGTCAGCGCCTGCGCGTAGAGCTTCTACCTGATCGGGTGATTCACCCTTTGCCGTCAGGAAAAGAACGGGTGTCTGATAACCCTGCTTTCTATAGTCTGTAATAAACTGCATTCCGCTGTAACCGGGCATCATCCAGTCAAGGATCACGACGTCAGGAGCCTGGCTGACAGCTATCTCACAAC
>JAFTHD010000131.1 GCA_017457585.1 Bacillota bacterium
TCAAAGTACAGCGATGAATATATACAAAGCAAAGTGGACGAACTGAACAAACGGCCTAGAAAATGCCTAGGGTACCTAACCCCGTATGAGGTTTATTATTCAAAATCGTTGCACTTGACTTGACAATTCAAGAGTAAAAAAGCGAGCATCAGATGCCGGAATCCTGTAGAATAAAGCTGCGAAACAAAACCTAAAGGAGGCGCCCAATGCTCTACAAAGATTGTATCGAAAAACTGCTCCAATTGAAAGATGTAATCGTAACAAATATTGAATGTACCAGCGGACAGATACATGTCTACCTGCGTATGGAACAGCGACTGCACTACTGCCCTGCGTGCGGATCCATCACAAGCAAGGTTCATGATTACAGGACACAGCTGGTAAGGGACATATCGATCTCAGGATATGAGACGATCCTTCACCTGCGTAAACGGCGGCATGTCTGTCCGAAATGCGGCAAACGCTTCGATGAGCACATCGATTTTCTCTCCCGATATCGGCAGTTCACAAACCGAGTGAACCTGCAGATTTACGAACAGCTAAAAAAATGCCGGAGCATCAAGGATATCGCAGAAGACAACAATATGTCTCCACCCACAGCGGCCAGGATCATCAATGCGATCGAATATAAGACCGGGAAGCTGCCTGAGGTGCTGGCCATCGATGAATTCAGGGGGAATGCAGAGGGCGAAAAGTTCCAGTGTATCCTGGCCGACCCAAAGAACCGGAGAGTCATCGATATCCTGCCGGACAGGAAACATGAAACAATCCGCAGCTATCTGGGGAGGTTTCGTAACCGAAGAGACGTCCGTTACGTAGTGATGGATATGACCGGCGGCTATCGGAACCTGATGAAAGATCTGTTCCCATGGGCTACAATCATCGTCGATAAATACCATTATGTGAGGCAGATCAACTATGCGGTCGAGCGAGTGCGTGTGGAAGAGCAGAAGCGGCTGTCCGATCAGTGGCGGAAGTACTTCAAGAGGAGCAAATATCTGCTGCTGAAAGATTCTGATAAACTGACGAGAGAGGATCGGATCCAGCTGGACAATCTGTTCCGGATATCCGAGCCGCTGCGCAAGGCATATGGATTGAAACAACAGTTTGAATATGTAAAGGCCAGTGACGGGAGGAAGGAAGCTGCTGCTCGTCTGAGCAAATGGATTATGGATGCACAGAAAAGCGAGCTGAAGGAGTTCATAAAGGTATCCTTCACGTATCAGAGATGGAGCAAAGAGATCCTTAACTCATTTGAGTATCCATACACAAACGGATATATCGAGGGCTGCAACAACCGGATCAAGGTGCTCAAGAGAGTGTCGTTCGGGATGCCCCGATTCGCCAGATTCCGTAGACGGATCATGCATATTATGATAAATTGAAAAAGGTCGGATTTAGGACACCGCTAAAACTGAATACGGAAACCCCATTTGAGCTATGGTGCTAAATTGTTTTAGTGTCCGGAAAACCGGTCGAAAAGAATAGATGAATTCTACAGGAAACATATCTTGCAGGATGCCTGGTAGTAGCCTTTGAAAGCAATCTTTTTTCAAAAATAGAAGAGGCTATGAACTGCTTAGAATATCCACCACCCCAACATTTCTTACAGAGCCAAATAAAATAGGACGACAAATGTCATCCTATTTTTGGCGCGCCATGAGGGACTCGAACCCCCAACCTTCGCATTCGTAGTGCGCTACTCTATCCAATTGAGCTAATAGCGCTCGCTTAATCGCAAGTGTCATTATACAATAAACTATACATGTATGTCAAAGCAATATTGGCCAAATCCTATGCGGTCATATTGTGAATTACTTGATGAGAATGTGAAAATATGATTCATATGGATTCCACTTTACTACGATGAAGGCTACACAAAGAGCCGGTATCATAAAACTACATCAAAGGAGGAATTTGGAATGAATAGTAAGAAAAAATTGATTAGCAATTGCGTTATCATAGCGATTATCATAGCCATGGGTGCGTCTATGGTGTTTACGGTTAATGCGGCAAAGAGTTCTGTCATGGGAAACATGTCTCAGCCTGGACAGCACATGCAAAAGGGCGACGGTCAGCAGCCGCCGGATATGCCGGGCAGCGACAACCAGCAGGGAGATCAGAGCAACCAGCAGGGAGGCCCGGGCAGCGGGAACGGTGAGCAGCACATGCAAAAGGGCGACGGTCAGCAGCCGCCGGATATGCCGGGCGGCGATAACCAGCAGGGAGGCCAGGACAACGAGAACGGTAAGCAGGGAGACCAGGGCAGCGAGAACGGTGAGCAGCACATGCAGAAGGGCGATGGCCAGCAGCCGCCGGATATGCCGGGCAGCGGGAACGGTGAGCAGCACATGCAGAAGGGCGATGGCCAGCAGCCGCCGGAGATGCCGGACGGCGATAACCAGCAGGGAGATCAGAGCAACCAGCAGGGAGACCAGGACAGCGAGAAAGGTAAGCAGGGCGGCCCGGGGAAGGGCGGAATGCAGGCTCCACCTGATATGCAGAAGCAGTCCATCAGTGGCAAGTACTACGCACTTTTCGGAGCAGAAGCCCTCGTAATGGCTCTCATGATCGCCTACCTAATATGCTCCGGAGCAAACAGCAGAACGATTGAAGAAACTTTCAGAGGCTCCAAGAGAAAGGCAGCCTTCATCATTGCAGCAGTGATCCTGGCCGGAGGAATAACGGCAGCGGATATTGCGATCGCATCAAATCACTCCGATGACGGAATGCCTGCACAAATGCAACAGATGGAAGCCGATGAAAACAGCAAAGCAGACGACGCACAGGGCGCAACCGTTGTAGATGGTGAAGAGCAGACTTTGAGCGAAAGCTATAACACATCCGAGGGGGATACCAGCGCGATACTCGTAAAAAACGGTGGGAGCATGACCCTTGACGGTGGGACAGTTACCAAGACCGGCGACAGCACTAATACAGAAGACTCAGAGTTTTACGGAATCAATGCAGGGATACTTACAACATCGGGTTCAACTTCAACAATCAAAGGGAGCACGATTACGACAGATGCCGGAGGAAGCAATGCGGTCTTTGCAACGGGAACCGATGCGAGAGTTTATATAAGTGACTCCAAGATAACGACCACGGGCGAACGCTCAGCAAGGGGGCTCGATGCAACATACGGTGGATACATTGAAGCTGACAACGTGGACATTTCTACGAAAGGAGGTTCCTGCGCGACTCTTGCGACAGACAGAGGCGAAGGAACAGTCATAGCAACCAATTCCAGGCTGAGCACGGCAGGAGCAGGATCACCGCTGATTTACTCTACAGGCGATATCACGGTATCCGACTCTACCGGAGCGGCAACGGGTGCCCAGATAGCATGCATAGAAGGAAAGAACTCTGCGACAGTTAAGAATTCAACGCTTACTGCGAGCGGAGCAGGAAACAGAGGAGAAGTTGACAAGTGCGGCGTGTTCATCTATCAGTCTATGTCAGGCGATGCATCTGAAGGAACGGGAACGTTTACATCTGCAGATTCGACCCTTTCGATAGATGAGGATTCCAAGTACTACGACAATGCTCCCATGTTTCTCGTGACGAATACAGACGCCGTAATTGATCTTACAAACACGGAGTTAAACTTCGGCAGTGGAATTCTTCTCGATGTAACTGCAACCGACGAATGGGGAGAGAGCGGTTCCAACGGTGGAGATGTTCAGTTCACAGCAACCGATCAGGTGCTCGAAGGTGATATCAATGTGGATGAAATTTCAAACCTTGAACTTTCCCTTGAAGACGGATCAACTTTTGAGGGTGCAATCAACTCGGATAACTCAGGCAAGGAAGTTACCCTCAGGATTTCTTCTGATTCAAAGGTGAAGCTTACGGGAGACACATATGTGACGAGCCTTGAGGATGAGGATTCTGACTACAGTAATATAGACTTAAACGGTTACAAGCTTTATGTAGATGGCAAAGCTATATAAAACTTCTGATAAAAAGATAAAATGAGAGATGAGGTCAATCTGTCAAATGAATGGCGATATGCCCGATATAAGCACCTGATAATTGCTCAGGCAGTTCAATATAGATCAAAAGGGAGACGGTGAATGAACCGTCTCTTGTTCCGATTCCTGCAGAACAAATCTGATAAACGGACATGTTTATTGTATAATCGAAGTGAATCAAAATACAGAGAGGGATAGCTAATGATAAGGAGCGCATCATACTCAATACTTAGAAATCAAATAATCTACTACCTATCGGCTGCTTTTGTATGCCTGCAGGGGTTGCTATGTGCCAATCAGATATCAAGCGGTGCAAGGCTTATAAGGAGCGCCTCAGAAATGATGTGGTACTCAGAAGCCTCCGGAGGCATGATACTTTGGGGCATATTTACCATTTTGGCTGGCCTCGTTATGATGGCAGGATTTCTCATTACAGGAATCGGTGCGTTCGCTAAGCAAAAGGTTACGGTGGGAATAGGTGCCGCAGTGCTGACTATTTCCTATGTTTTTTCCATAATCAGAGAAGGTATCGGCGCATTCGTATACACAGGAATAGGATTTCTCTTCCTTAACATTTTGGGCTTGGTACTGCTGCTTATGATGACGATTGCAGTATTTGCTGACTTTAGACCGCTAAATGTTTTTATGACCCAATGGACGCCGGTTGCAATGCTCGTTCCAATTGGTCTGTTCCTGCTCACATTAATAGTTGCAGCAGCAGGGTTTGGGCTAAGCGCAGGAACATTTTTTTATAATCTTGCAGAGAATCTGGCTCAGACCGGCATGGTTGTTATTATAGGAACACTGATTTCTGATTGGAGCCGCTGCGTACAGAGGCAGGAAGGAGACGATAAAATGGTGCAGAACGAGGGTTACAGAAATGTGTTGTTGGTGGTTTTGTTCAGCGTAATAACGTGCGGTATTTATATTTTTTATTGGGTATACAAAGTATCTGACAAATTAAACAATTATCTTATGACGGGGAAGTCTGCCGGTGTCCAGACCGCACTCTTCATATTTATCCCATTTTATAATTTGTATTGGATCTATACGACTACGCAGAATATCAATGAGTATGGTTCGAGAAGGGGAAGACCTGCAGACAGCGTCATGGCTCCCGTCAATCTTATCGTTACGTTGGTAGGACTTATTATAGTAGCAATTGCCCTGATGCAGGATATGCTCAATAAGGCTATAGTCGGAATCGAGAACCCGGCCGGGAGAAGCAATCCCGAAGGATATTACGGCCAGCAAAATTATTACGATCAGTCAGGAAACGACAGCAGTCAAGGTTACGACAGCCGGCAAAATCGTACGAATGAAACAAATCGATCTAAGAGAAACGATTCGAATATTGGGGAGACCAATCGATATGATGCAGGCACAACGCATGTGGGGGTAGGATATTATTACGCAGGAAATGTGCGTGAAGAAGTTTCTGAAGATGTTCCTGAGGCCGAGTTTGACAGGGTAGAAGAATCTGATGGATATGAATTTGAGATGGTCGATAAGCCTGAGATGGAAGAGCGCGAGGAAATCGGAATATCAATAACAGATGAATATGAAGATTACAAGGTATCGGATGAAGACGAGAAACTTTTTGATGAACCTGTATTCGAGCTTGTATCTGAGCTTGAGGAGGAGCAGCGGATTGCACGGGCGGCAGAAGGGATTAAAGCAGGCCATGAAAAGCCGGCAGAGCAATCAGATGGCCAGGGCGTACCATATGAGGAACTTAGGAAGCTAAAAAGGCTGTTAGATGAAGGTATCATAACGAAGGAAGAATTCGAGAAATTGAAAGCAAAGTTCATATGACATCATATGGCATCAATCTACGCAAGTGCAAAATAACGGGGTAAAATACTTGACGTAGCAATTATTGTTAAATACAATATAATGTAGATTCTGACTTAGAAGAAAGGATGGCTTTCGTAGATGTACATACTCTTTATTGCACTTGCCGCCGGCGTGGTTTTGCTTCTGTTATTGCTCAGAAGCGTAGGTAAGAATACGAGATATAGAATTAAATACGGCAGAGGAATCGAGAAGATAACCGAGATAATCAAGGTGATACTTCTCCTGGAGACCATAGCATACATAGCGGTTTTCGTTGTGGTAATAGTCAAAACTCTCGCCCTGTAGAACGTAAACAACCCTGCTGATTGCAGGGTTGATTTTTTGGGTTGAAAAAGATGATTAAACAGGTGGGCTGTCAGAACCTGTCGCTGTACTGAATGAGACTTCTGATATATCCGGTACGCGAACCCTTTTTGCCCGTGCCCATAACCGTGGAGTAGTAAACGACGGAGGCGTTAAATGAATCCTCATCGGTTCGAATGATGGCGTAGGTGCCATCCGATCCGTCACGGGGCTGCGTCAGGCTTCCGGGATTGACAAAGTGGATGCCGTCAGCCTCGTCGATGAGTGCGCAGTGGGTGTGACCGAATACCGCCGCGATGCAGTCCTCCTCCTGTGCTTTGTAAAGAAGTCTCGATAGATCGTAGTCAACGCCGTACATGTGACCGTGGGTGACGAGTATATTTCCGCATTCCGTCTCTACGATTTCAAAATCGTCCCGGCTCCTGCTGCCATCGCAGTTGCCCTCGACCGATATCACCGGGAGGTGAACCTCATCTGCAAAGTCCAGCCCGTCGCGCATATAATCTCCGGTGTGAATGATGAGATCTATATCGCGGAGCTTGCCGTAGATGTCGCGCACTTTATTGAGTTTGCCGTGTGTGTCACCAATTACAAGAATTTTCATGGAATTAGTTTATCACAATTGGCAAAAGTTGACTACCGGTCTTTTATCAAGTACAATAATATGTTGTAATCTAACTTTGAAAAGGATAAGCCATGGAAGAGACGAAGACAGTGAGAACAGACGGACAAGATCTGGCAGAGAAGGCAGCGGAACTGAAGGCCTCAGGGGTGACTGATGTCACAGTTGTGGTCAACACGCTGAACTACACCAAGTATCAGAAATCTAACGACGGCAAGCACTTGCAGCCTGTAATCGACGGTATCAACGCAGCGATAGGGCAGAAACTGAATGTACGACTGGAGGTAGGGCTCAAAGAGGGATTTAACGAGAATGAAGTTTTGGATCTCTTGCAGCTGACCTTCCAGCACAAGTACGACATCGTTTTCCTGCCGACCATCAGTTATGATTATCTCAAGGGGAAGATGCCTGCTCTGAGAAAGACCAACGATGAAGCGGACGGAGTGGAATTCTATAAGTATCCGGGAGCAATTGGCAGAATAGGCTTTATTACGAATTAGGAGAGAAATCATGCAGCACGAGAAACTTTACACCATGAAAAAGGAACTGGGTGAGTATCTCAGGTCGGACAGCCTGTTAAAAGATGCGATTAAGGAACTGTCAGTCAAGGACATGATAAGAGGATCGCTCATAGCAAGGAATGCTCATCACGATCAAGTCAAGCTGGAGGCGATACTGGAGGAAGGAGAACTTCAGAGGGATATACCCGTCAAGGATTACGTCTTTATCCAGAACTTCAGAGATGTGATCAGGGTAGCGCTCATATGCCTCGAGATGGGGAACTACCTGGATAAGTATCTGCTCTTAAGTTCTTACAGAACCCTTGTAAACGATCAGAGCGCGTATTTCCGCTAGTCAAATCCTGTCATCTATGCAATAAACCATGTTCCTGCACACTCTCTCGACATTGAAGAAAAGCTGGATGACTGTCTCAGGAGAGTTTACAGGAGCGATGCGGGAAATGACGTGGTATTAAAGGCCATGTTCATTCACAACAAGATCGTGGATATCTTCCCGTTCGAGCACTACAGCATGGAGCTGGCAATCTTTGCCATGAACTACTTCCTGATGGAAAACGGCTTCATGCCGATCAACATGCCGATTGACAGGCAGAGTTACCTGGATATCATCGGTGAAAATCTGAAAGGCCACAGACAGGAGGAGTTCTATACGTTCCTGCAGAAGGCCATAGAAGATAAGATGGAAGGAACCATATCGGCGTGCAAAGAGTACATCGAAAATGGCAGGCAGGGCGCATGATTCTTGCCCGGCTTACAGCACCGTTTGAAATGAATACGATTAAAAAGAGACCGGAAACGAAGATGTTTACCGGTCTCTATTTGTCTTATAACTCTACTATAATCTTATTTGTGATTTTTAATAGCTTTTAGCTGAGCCTTCACGCTCTCAAAGGAAGTGGAGCCTTCCGATTTCTTGGCCCTTATGCATGCTTCCGGATCGATGTTTTCGTAGATATCCTCAGCGAACCTGTCCGAGAAGCCTTTCAGCGTATCGAGAGGAATGTTCTCAATTGCAGTCCCGTTCTCTATGCAGTAGAGCACGATGCGGCCTATGATTTCATGACAGTCGCGGAACGGGATGCCTTTGCGAACCAGATAGTCGGCAGCATCCGTCGCATTCATGAAGCCGTTCTTGACTGCGGCTCTCATGGTCTCCCTGTTAAAGGTAATCGTGCTGATCATTTCCGTGAAAATGCCGATGGAAGCCTTGAGGGTGTCTATTGCGTCGAAAACAGGCGGCTTATCCTCCTGCATGTCCTTATTGTAAGCAAGGGGCAGGCTCTTCATCAGCGTAAACAGGGTGAGCATATCTCCGTACACTCTTCCCGTCTTGCCGCGAATCAGTTCCGCCATATCAGGGTTCTTCTTCTGCGGCATGATGCTGCTCCCGGTGCTAAAGGCGTCGTCCATCTCGATGAATCCGAATTCTGTGGAATTCCAGAGGATGAGCTCCTCGCAAAATCTGGAAAGGTGCATCATGATGATGGAAGCGTCCGACAGAAATTCGAGGGCAAAGTCCCGGTCGCTGACTGCGTCTATGCTGTTAGGACAGATACCGTCAAAATTTAGCTGCTTCGCCAGAAAACGCCGGTCGGTATTGTAAGTGGTTCCTGCCAGTGCTCCACTTCCGAGAGGAAGATTATTCAGTCTCTTTCTGCAGTCCGAAAGCCTGTCTGCATCGCGAGAAAACATCTGATAATATGCGAGCATGTAATGGGCGAGGGTCACCGGCTGGGCTCTCTGAAGGTGGGTGTAGCCCGGCATGATGGTCTCCTGATTTGCCTCAGCGATGCCGTATATTGCATCCTTTAACTTCCTGATGATGGCGCAGATGACGTCGATTTCTTCCCTCAGATAGAGCCTGAAGTCAACGGCAACCTGGTCATTTCTGCTCCTCGCCGTGTGAAGCTTCTTGCCCGTATCACCGATTCTCTCTGTCAAAACGGTCTCGATATTCATGTGAATATCTTCTCCCTCGATTGTGAACTCCACCTTGCCAGCTTCAATGTCCTTCTTGATCTCTGCGAGAGTCTCCGTTATAAGACGGGCTTCCTCATCTGTGAGGATTCCCTGCTTTGCCAGCATTTTAGCGTGTGCCGTGCTTCCCTGAATATCCTGAGCGTAAAATCTCTGGTCGAACTGGATGGAAGCGTTAAATTCGTTTGCCGATTCTGTGGCAGCTTTCGTGAATCTGCCTTTCCACATTTTTGCCATTCATCTATCTCCATTCTTGGTGTATTGTCGTTTTTCGGACACAGTAATAATACATGAAAAGGGCGCTCGTTGCAACATGCCCGGGCTTTTGATATAATCGTGTGGCAAGTAAAGATTAGGAGGGCGGATATGCCGGTTTTTGATTTTAGCAAGACACCTGAAAAGAACACGGAGCCTGTGTGCACGTATGAGATTTTTTACTCCAACGAGCACGAGATGAGCCCGCAGGCACCTGTAATGGTGATCGACAACAGCAAGTGGAAATGGGAGCCGCATGCAAAGGGAATGTTCACAAATCCCGTCAAGAGGACCAGCTTTGAGTTTGAGACGGAGACAGGCGTATGGTCCGCTGATATAAAGCGTATCGACGCCAGATTCACGAGCCTGATCCAGTGGCTCGGCGAAAATCACATCAACGTTACGCTTACGGGTGAAAACGCAGATGACGGCTACGCGGTATACGGCATAAACGAGATCGCCTTTGGCGGAGGAACGAAACTTTCGGCAGAGGACGGATTCCTTCAGTATATGATAGACAGACTTCTGGCATCAGGTGCTCCGTCTGAGGAAGCCCTCACAGGAGAGGAACTGATTCTGGAAGGAGACATGATGAAGCTGACGTCCATCCAGAGCATCACTGACTTCATCAAGTGTGCCGGCACCACTTTGCCCGAAAACATCAGACTTTGGGCCAGCAGGAATCTGGCGGTTGCAAGGTCAAATGAGGTTACGGCGGCAGAGAGAAGACACGCCCAGAGAGCGCTTTCCATCATGCTGAACGTCCAGTGGAAGGGCAACTACTTTGAGTCCATCGATGCGGAGGAAGCGAGAAGGATTCTGGACGAAGAACTCTACGGCATGGAGCCTGTGAAGCAGAGGATCATTGAGACGATTATACAGATCAACAGAACGCACACACTGCCGGCTTACGGAATTTTGCTCATCGGTCCTGCAGGAACGGGTAAATCTCAGATAGCCTACGCCGTTGCAAGGATTCTGAAACTTCCGTGGACGACCCTGGATATGAGTTCAATCAATGATCCGGAGCAACTGACGGGAAGTTCGAGGATCTATTCCAATGCAAAGCCGGGAATGATCATGGAAGCCTTCTCCCACGCAGGAGAATCCAACCTGGTGTTCATCATAAACGAGCTGGATAAGGCGAACAGCGGCAAGGGAAGCGCCAATCCTTCGGACGTGCTCCTTACGCTCCTGGATAACCTTGGATTTACGGACAACTACATGGAGTGCATGATTCCAACCTCCGGCGTTTACCCAATCGCTACGGCAAACAGGAAAGAGGACATCAGTGCACCGCTTCTCTCAAGATTTGCAATCATCGAGCTGCCTGACTACACCGATGATGAGAAGAAGATCATCTTCTCCGAGTATTCACTTCCAAAGGTTGTTCGCAAGATGGGTCTTGTGGACGGGGAGTGTCAGGTGACCGAGGACGGACTGGAGGAGATTATAAGGGATCACAACGAGTCAGGAGGAATCAGGGAGTTGGAGCAGATTGCAGAGCACATGGCCGCAAATGCGCTTTACAGAATTGAGGTTGAGGGTGTAAGCCAGGTGGTCTACGACGCGGAGGCTGTCAGGAAGCTGATAAAGTAAGACTTTGAATAGAATGGAAATGGTTCATGGCGAATGAAATAAGGGGCTGCGTTTGCAGCCCCTTAACGATTATCCGGATTATTTGTTGTTTTCGTTTTCCAGCTCCTTAAGCTTCATTGCGCGAACCTTGAGAGGCAGACCCCAGAGGGTGATGAAGCCTTCTGCATCGTGGTGGTCGTACATGTCGCCCGTCGTAAAGGATGCCAGACTCTCACTGTAGAGTGAGTACGGTGAAGTCGTTCCGGCCTTGATGATGTTGCCCTTGTAGAGCTTGAACTTCACTTCGCCTGTAACGTATTTCTGCGTTGACTTAACGAAAGCAATCATGGCCTCGTTTACAGGAGTGAACCACTTGCCCTCGTAAACGGTCTGTGACATGCGGTTTGCAATATCCTTCTTAAGATCCATGGTAGCCCTGTCGAGAACCAGCTCTTCAAGCTGCTGATGAGCTTCCATGAGAATCGTTCCACCCGGCGTCTCGTATACGCCACGTGACTTCATTCCTACGACGCGGTTTTCTACGATGTCGATGATACCGATACCGTGCTTGCCACCCAGTTCGTTCAGCTTCTTTATGATGTCTGCAGGCTTCATTTCCTCACCGTTTACGGATACAGGAACGCCTTCCACGAATTTCATAGTAACGTATTCGCCTTCATCAGGAGCCTTTTCAGGTGATACGCTGAGGACGAGCAGGTGATCGTAGTTTGGCTCAAGAGCCGGGTCTTCCAGTTCAAGCCCTTCGTGGCTCAGATGCCACAGGTTCCTGTCACGTGAGTAGCTCTGGTCGTTTGAGAACGGAAGGTCGATGCCGTGAGCCTTGCAGTAGTCGATCTCGGCCTGGCGTGAATCCATCTGCCACTTATCATCTCTCCAAGGCGCGATAACCTTAAGGTCAGGAGCGAGAGCCTTGATGCCCAGCTCGAAACGAATCTGGTCGTTTCCTTTGCCTGTAGCGCCGTGGCAGATTGCAACGGCACCCTCTTTGCGTGCAACGTCAACGAGAGCCTTTGTGATAACAGGACGAGCCATTGCAGTACCTATGAGGTACTTGTTTTCATAGATTGCTCCAGCCTGAACGCAAGGCATGATGAAGTTTTCTGCGAAATCGTCCACAACGTCCTCTATATATAACTTGGCTGCACCTGAGTACTTCGCTCTCTCTTCCAGTCCGTCCAGTTCTTCGCCCTGCCCGCAGTCTACGCAGCAGCAGACAACATCGTAACCGTAATTCTCCTTGAGCCAGGGAATGATCGCTGTCGTATCAAGTCCGCCTGAATATGCAAGAACAACTTTTTCTTTTGCCATGTCTTAACCTCCAATTGTTATGCAAATTAATGAATAAATATGCAATATAAACCCATAAATATCTAAAATTCTTTAACCATTATACATTAGTTATGCATAAATTCAAGTCCCTTTATCCGAAAAAAATAAA
>JAFTHD010000132.1 GCA_017457585.1 Bacillota bacterium
CGGCAACGGTCTTGCCGTCATCGTTGAGGCGCATGTAAAATGCCTTGATTTCCTTTGGATAATCGGTTAAGAATACAGGCTTCTTGTAAATCTGCTCCGTAATGTACCTCTCGTGCTCCATCTGAAGATCTATGCCCCATTCAACAGGGTACTGGAAATCTGCACCCGATTTCTTGAGCAGATCAACAGCTTCCGTGTATGTGATCCTTGCAAAGTCAGAGTTCACGATGTTGTTCAGCCTGTCCAGGATTCCCTTGTCGATGAACTTGTTGAAGAATTCCATCTCCTCCGGAGCATTCTCAAGGACGTAGTTTATGATGTACTTAATCATGGCTTCGGCAACATCCATATCCTGCTGAAGATCACAGAATGCCATCTCCGGCTCTATCATCCAGAACTCGGATGCGTGCCTTGCCGTGTTTGAATTCTCAGCCCTGAAGGTCGGTCCGAAGGTGTAGACGTTCTTAAATGCAAGCGCGAAGATCTCCGCTTCAAGCTGTCCGCTTACCGTAAGGCTTGTCTTTTTCCCAAAGAAGTCCTCGCTATAATCTATCGTCCCATCGTCTGTCTTTGGCAAATTATCGAGATCCAGGGTGGTCACCTGGAACATCTCACCTGCACCCTCAGCATCGCTGGCAGTGATGATTGGCGTGTGTACATACACGAAGTCATTCTCCTGGAAGAACCTGTGAATTGCATAGGCGACGAGAGATCGTACCCTGAATACCGCTGAGAACGTATTGCTCCTCGGCCTTAAGTGGGCGATTTCTCTCAAGAACTCCATGCTGTGCCTCTTCTTCTGGAGAGGATAGTCCGACTCGGAATCAGCCAGAATTTCAACCTTCGAAGCCTTGATTTCAAAAGGCTGCTTAGCCTCAGGCGTAAGGACGAATTTGCCTGTTACCTCAAGCGCTGCAGCGATCGGAGCCTTCGAAATCTCATCGAAATTATCTAATAGTTCCTTTTCGTATACTACCTGAACCGGCTTAAAAAATGTGCCGTCGTTCAGTTCTATGAACCCGAACTTGTTGGATCCCCTGTTTGTTCTTACCCAGCCTTCTACCTTAATATCCTGATCTGCGAATTTACCGCTCTCCTTGAAAAGACTTCTGATGTCTGTTGCACTCATTTCACGTATCTCCTAATGTTTATTATTTGCAGAGCAACCATGCTCGCACTTAAGCATGATAACACATTCATGCCTCTAAGTCCACCTGCCATATTCATGGAATTCCAATGGTTTTCACTGTTTTTCTTCTTTGATTTCATCGAACATGGCCTTCACCGTCGGGGCATTCTTCGTCAGCCTCTTTATAGACAGGTCTTCCGCCTTGTTGTTGGCAAGGCGCAGGTTGTTTTCCGATGAAAGCAGTGCCTTCTTGGTCTTCTCCAGATGATCGATCGTCTTATCGATCTCTTCAATGGCCTTCTGGAACTTCTCGCTTGCCAGCCTGTAATTCCGCGCAAACCCTTCCTTGAACTGATTCATGTTCTCCTCAAAGTTCATGATATCAACCTGCTGATTTCTGACGATCTCAAGCTCTCTTCTGTACTTGAGAGAATTGAGGGCTGCATTTCTCAGAAGCGTTATCATCTGTATGAAGAACTGTGGCCTTATGACGTACATCTTCTCGTATCGGTAGGACACGTCCACGATGCCCGTATTGTAAAGCTCGCTGTCTGCCTCAAGCAGAGAGACGAGAACGGCGTACTCGCAGTTTTTCTCCCTTCTGTCCTTGTCCAGTTCCTTGAAAAAGTCCTCGTTTTTGTGCTTGGTGCGCGTTTCCTCCATCTCGTTCTTCATCTCGAACATGATGGAGATGAACTCGGTGCCGTCTTCGTCTGCCTCTCTGAAAATGAAGTCCCCTTTGCTTCCGCTTCTGGCGTCGTTGTCCTTCTCAAAGTATGCGTTAGGGAAGGCCGTCGCCCTTATCTGGTTGAACTGATTCTGGCAGTGCTGCTCTAAGCTCTCTCCCACCATCTTGGTGGACTGTCGCGCCTTAAAGTCCTTGTAGTACTCTATCTGCTCGTCCTTCAGCCGCAGCTTCTCCTCGTACTGCTCGCGAAGAGACTTCTCACTCAGACGAATTTCGTTGTCCTTGTTGGTAAGCTGGCCTTTCAGCTTTGTTATCTCCGTCGCATTTTCCGCAAGCTGCGCTTCCTTCTCCTGGACTGCTTGGCTCACTGCAAGCTGCTTCTCCGTCTCGCTCGCCGAAATCTGTGCTTTTAGTCTTATGATTTCGGATTCCTTCTCCGCAGTCAGTTTCTGAATTTCGCTGTCTTTGTCCGAGGCAATCTTCTGCACCTGACTGTCCCTGGATGCTTTCAGCGTCTCAAGTTCCCTTCCGATGCGCTCAAGCTCCGCTTCCTTTTCACGCAAAACCTCAGCGGCGGACTGCTGCTCCTGCAGTTTCACAAGCTCAATATCGCTTTTGTTCTGCCTCATAAGCTCCGCCTGGCGCTGCTCAACTTCTCTGTTAAATTCCTTATCTCTTACCTGCTTTACGATCTGAGCATATCCTGTCTCATCGACCTGAAACACCTCGCCGCAGTTAGGACATTTAATTTCCTGCATATCTTCTCCCTAAATCTATAAAACCTCGTATCCGGACTTTTTCAGCACACTGAGTGCCTTTTCCCACTTTTCTTCCTTGATCATTATGTAGTCTGTATTGTAGGTAGACACCGCAAAAATGCTGATACCGCTGTCAGCAAGCAACCCCGCGATCTTTGCAAGTATTCCGATAAGTGAGAAGTCCAGAACGCCTTCAATTCTGAAGGCTCTCCATCCATCTTCCCTCTCTATGGTATTTTCGGGGACTCTTTCCGTCTCGCATACAAACGATATCTCTTCATCTGTTTTTCCTGCAAAACAAAACTCACCGGAAAAATCCATATCGCTGCTGTTGTCGA
>JAFTHD010000133.1 GCA_017457585.1 Bacillota bacterium
CCAAGAACGCTTTAAGTGAACTGATGGATAAAACATCTGCTTACGCTAAGGATACTTTGGGGAACAACTCAAACTGGGCGGAATACGAAGAAGCCTTATCAATCGCACAGGAACTCTCGGATAATGAAAAGGCAACCGCGGGCGCACTGGTGCTTGCCGCTGATAAGTTGGATAAGGCCATGAAGAAACTCGACAGGGTAATTGAAAGGCAGTCTTCTAAGACTATATCAGAGGTCGCAGATATTATTTCCAAGCTTCCGGCAGCTGAAAAGCTGACGATAGCAAATGCCTCGGACGTCGAATCTGCCAAGGCCGCATACGATGCGTTGACTCCGGAACAGCAGGCGACGATCGACCCTGAGATTATATCAGCGCTAAATGCTGCCGTTGACAAAATTGCTGCCCTCAAGGCGCAGGAGGAACAAACAAAACCAACAAAACCAACAACGAAGCCGACTGCTCCAACAAAGCCTACCGTTAAGGCAAAGAAGGCTCAGGCACTTAAGGCAACAGCAAAGACCAAAAACCTCAAGGTTAAGAAACTGAAGAAAAAGGCGGTAACATACAAGCCGATTACGGTTAAAAATGCCAAGGGCAAGGTTACTTACAAGGTTGTTTCAGGAAACAAGAAGTCAAAGAAAGCACTCAAGCTGAACAAAAAAACCGGTAAAATTACCGTCAAGAAAAAGACAAAGAAGGGAACCTACTCAATTAAGGTCAAGGTCACTGCAGCAGGGAACTCCACATATAAGGCAGCTTCAAAGACAGTAACGGTAAAGGTTAAGGTTAAGAAATAAATATGTGAGTGTGCAGTATCACAAATCTAAGGGCTGATACAGCTTGTCATTATGGCGCTGTGCGTGGAGCAGGCGCGATATGAATCCCCCCAATTCAAATATTATTCCGGGTAGAGCCCCGCGTTAAAGGCACTGCGAATTATGCAGTGCCTTTCCCTTCCGTCTGCTTTTCATGGTGGTGGGTTCATATTACAATTCACGGCTTTTAATCCTGGGCTGTTTCTGATATAATATCGCGTTAGAGAAGATATGTAGGAAGCAGGAGAATAGCATGTTTGACAAACTGGATTTTATAACGGATAAATACGACGAACTGGCGCAGCTGGTATCAGATCCGGAGATTATTGCCAACCAGCCGGTGTGGCAGAAGCACATCAAGGAGATGGGCGAGATGGAGCCGATCGTCAAGAAATACAAGGAATACAAGAAGGCAAAGGCAGACCTTGCGGATGCAAAGGAAATGCTGGAGGAGGATGACGAAGAGATTCGTGAAATGGCGAAGATGGAGATCAGTGACCTGAACGAACTTATCGCGACACAGGAAGAGGAACTGAAGATTCTGCTCCTGCCGAAGGATCCTAACGATGAAAAGAACGTAATCCTGGAAGTAAGAGCGGGAACTGGCGGCGATGAGGCGGCACTCTTCGGGTCAGACCTCCTCAGGATGTACATCAGATATGCGGAGCGCAGACGCTGGAAGACGGAGATGATGGAAGTAAACGATACGGGCATCGGCGGTATCAAGGAGGCCGTTATCCTGATAAAGGGTAAGGGCGCATATTCCAGACTCAAGTACGAGAGCGGCGTTCACAGGGTGCAAAGGGTTCCCGAGACGGAATCAGCAGGCAGAGTCCACACTTCAGCGGCGACGGTTGCGGTGCTGCCGGAGGTTGATGATGTAGAGATAAACATAGATCCTAATGATGTGAGGGTTGACGTTTACAGGGCTTCCGGAAACGGCGGTCAGTGTGTAAACACCACAGACTCAGCAGTGAGACTGACCCACATTCCGACAGGCCTCGTAGTAACCTGCCAGGATGAGAAGGATCAGCACAAGAATAAGGATAAGGCCTTCAAAGTTTTGAAGGCACGTCTCTATGACATGGAGCTGCAGAAGCAGCAGGACGAGATCGCAGGACAGAGAAGAAGTCAGGTTGGTTCCGGCGACCGTTCGGAGAGAATCAGAACCTACAACTTCCAGCAGGGGAGAGTGTCGGATCACAGAATAGGCATGACCATATACAGGCTTGAAAGCTTCTTAGACGGCGATATCGACGAGATCGTCGATGCCCTCATCACCAGCGACCAGGCCGAAAAGATGAAAAACTTCTAATGAACACGAAAATCTTTGATACGAGCATCAATTCCATACGAAAGGCAGCGGAACTGCTCACGTGCGGAGGCCTGATCGCCTTTCCCACCGAGACCGTGTACGGACTGGGTGCGGATGCGCTCAATCCTGACGCAGTAGCTGCAGTGTACGATGCGAAGGGCCGTCCCAGCGACAACCCGATGATCGTGCATATCGCCGCGCCGGAAGATATGAGAATGCTTACAGACGATGTAACGCCTGACATGAGGCTGCTCATGGACGCCTTTTGGCCGGGACCGCTCACAATCGTGGTGAACAAGCGAAAGGTGGTTCCCTACAGGACGACGGGAGGCCTTGATACGGTGGCGGTGAGGATGCCGGACAACGAAACGGCGCTGGAACTGATAAGCACCGCCGGATGCCCTGTGGCAGCGCCGAGCGCCAACCTTTCCGGGAAACCGAGTCCCACGAGGGCGGAGGACGTTATCCGGGACATGGATGGCAGGATTCACGGTATCATCGCAGGCGAACCTTGCAGAGTGGGCATAGAATCGACGGTTCTCGATATGACGGGAGACGTTCCGACCATACTAAGACCGGGAATGATTACGGCAGAGCAGATACAAGAAGTCCTGGGTGGGCACGTGGCGTACGATAAGGCACTCTACGAAAATCCGGAGGATGAGGACTTTAAGCCGAAGGCGCCCGGGATGAAATACAAGCACTATGCACCGGAAGCGGACATGGTGATCGTCGCGGGAACGCGCGAAGCTGTGGAGGCTGAGATCGCAAGGCTCAAGGCCGAGAAGGAGGCGGATGGCCTTAAGACGGAAGTCCTGCTCTTCAGCGAAGACGGCTTCGAAGAAGCGGCGCACGACCTTTTTGCAAAGCTGAGAC
>JAFTHD010000134.1 GCA_017457585.1 Bacillota bacterium
CAGTGGAAGGACAAGTGGAAGGAATATTTCCATCCTACGAAGATTACGGACAGGCTTGTGGTGAAACCGTCCTGGGAGGATTATTCGCCGGCGGCGGGCGACCTGGTTATTGAGATAGACCCGGGTATGGCCTTTGGCACGGGAACACACGAGACCACATCCCTTTGCATGAAACTCTTGGAAAAGTACATGGGAGCATCCGCAGCAGACAAAGACAAGAAGTCTGAAGACGTCAAAGGGTCAGCAGAAGGCTGGGGCCTCAAAGTTCTGGACGTTGGCTGCGGCTCCGGGATACTCAGCATCGCAGCTGCAAGGCTGGGAGCAGGAGACGTGCTCGGGGTGGAAATCGACGAGGATGCAGTGCTGGTCGCTAGAGAAAACGTGGAGCTGAACGGGTGCTCAGAAGGCGTCAAGGTGATTCAGGGCGACCTTACGAAGGGAATCGACTATAAGGCGGATATCATCGTTGCGAACCTGATGGCAGACCTGGTGATGATGCTGGCAGGGTCAGCCAAGGCGCATCTTGCCCCGGGCGGAATCTTCATATCCTCCGGCATACTCACGGACAAAGAGGAGATCGTCAGCAGCGCAATCGTGGAAGCTGGTTTTGAAATCGTAGAGGTAGCCGAGGACGGCGAGTGGTGCGCGATTGCAGCGAGAGGATAGACAAGGGAGAAGGATGAGCAGATTTTTTGTAACGCCTGAGGCTGTAGGCGAAAGAGATATATTGATAGATGATAGAGACGACCTGAAGCACATGACAAAGGTGCTGAGACTCAAGGCAGGAGACCGGGTGGAAGTCTCCGATTCCGTCTGCTGGGAATATCTGTGCGAGATAGAAGAGGTGAGCAAAGACTTTGCAAAGCTTCTCATTCTGGATAAGCAGAGCTTCTCTGCGGAGCCTGAGACGAGGGTCACCCTGTATCAGGGAATACCAAAGGGGAGCAAGATGGAGTCCATCGTTCAAAAGACGGTGGAACTGGGTGTGGATACCATCAAGCCGGTATTCATGGCGAGAACCGTGGTGGCAGATAAGGGAACCTACGGGAAGAAAGTGGAACGGCTGAACAGGGTAGCGGCAGAGGCCGTCAAGCAGTGCAAGCGCGGCATCATCCCGGAGGTGACAGAGCCGCTTACGGCGGAAAAAATGATAGACGAACTTTCAGACTACGACCTGGTGCTCTTTCCATACGAAAACGAGAAGGGGAGCACCATCAAGGACGTTTTGAGAGATGAACAGGCCGGGAAGGTCGATAAGACCGATACCGCAAAACACGTTGCAATCATCATAGGGCCTGAGGGCGGTTTCTCAGATGAGGAAGCAGCAGCTATAGTCAACGCCGGCGGCAAGTCCGTAAGTCTCGGCAAGACCACACTGAGAACGGAAACGGCAGGAATGGCAGCCCTCGCCATGGTGATGTACGAACTGGAGCTTTCATGAAGATAGCATTTCACACACTTGGATGTAAGGTAAATCAATACGAGACGGAAGCTATGATGGCGGAGTTCAAGGGCTTGGGACACGATATCGTCAGCGAGCATGAATCCGCCGATGTTTACGTTATCAATACTTGTACCGTCACTGCCATGGCAGACAAGAAGTCCCGGCAGTTTGCAAGGCGCATGAAGAAGCAGAACCCTGACAGCGTGATCGTCGTGACCGGCTGCTACTCTCAGATAAGCCCGGAGGACGTGGCCGCCGTTGATGGCGTCGACATTGTGACGGGCACCGCTGATAGAAAGAAGATCCCTGAGTATGTAGCGGATTTCATGGAGTCAGGCACGAAGCAGGTGCACGTCAAGGGATTTGCAGAGCTTGACAGCTACGAGGAGATGAGCGCCGTCACGGAAGGGGCAGGTAGAACGAGAGCCTTTATCAAGATACAGGAAGGATGCAACCGGTTTTGTTCCTACTGCGTGATCCCCTATGCGAGAGGCAAAATCAGAAGCAGGGACATCGGGAGCATCAAGGCGGAAGCGGAAGAACTGGTGGCAAAGGGCTACAAGGAAATTGTGCTGGCAGGAATCAATACTGCCCTTTACGATATGGAAGGAAGAGGCACAGCAGGCGGCAGCGAAGGCAATGCTGCCGGTGCAGATAAGAATTGGGTTGCAGGTGAAATCTACGGCGTTGAGAAGGCCATTGCCGTCATCAATGAAATCCCGGGTGACTTCAGGATCAGACTAAGTTCCCTCGAGCCGGCTGTTGTCAGTGCAGATTACGTCAGAGGGCTTATGAAGTACGATAAGCTCTGCCATCACATGCACCTGAGCTGCCAAAGCGGAAGCGACCAGGTCCTCTCTGCGATGAACAGGCCGTATACGAGGGCGCAGTACACGGATATCGTAAAGGTGCTGCGGGACTTCGACCCTTTATACGGTATCTCCACGGATATCATCGTAGGATTCCCGGGAGAAAAGGACGGTGACTTTCAGGACAGTCTGAGTCTTGTTGAGGAATGTGGTTTCGTAAAAACTCACATTTTCAAGTACTCCAAGAGGCCATTTACCAAGGCGGCGGAGCTAAAGGGACAGGTATCCCCGCAGGTGAAAGGGGAGAGAAGTGCAAGGCTTCAAGAGGCCGCAAAGCTTGCAATGACTGGATTTCTGAGAGATAACGAGGGGACGGAAGCGGTGGTTTTGATAGAAGAATACGATGCGGACAGGAAGCTAATGCACGGCTATTCGGATAACTATATTAATATTTATGTAAACTGCGAAAATGAAGAAACATTCTGTGCATTCCAGAACACTTTTGTGAACGTGACGCTTGAAAAAGCTTTTGACGATGGAATGAAGGGGGCTTTGAATGAGAAGTAGCTCGCTTTCAAAAGAGGATCA
>JAFTHD010000135.1 GCA_017457585.1 Bacillota bacterium
GACAAGGCGGGAGTTAAGCCGGACGCTGCGGGCAAGGATCTAATTGACAAGGCAATGAGGAACGCCAATGACGTAACTCTGAACTTCGGAAGAACTGGAATCGCAGGTAAGGCGTTAAATGCAGGATTTACACCGTATTTCAACCCCTCTGTGCAAGGCTTGGATAAGCTGGTTCGTGTATTCACTGAGGCTAAGAACGAAGGCAACATCCGTGGCCTTCTGGGACTTGGGGCAAAGGTGTCTACTTTTGCCATTGCTCCATCAGTGTTTAATGAATTCATGCTGCGGAATGATGAGGATTATCAGCAGCTTAATACCAGAGACAAGGATAATAACTACTTTATCCCGCTCGGAAAAATCACTGGCGACAAAGACGATAAAGGGAAATTCATAAAGATCCCGAAAGCAAGGGAGCTTGTTGTTGCCGCAGAACCGTTCCAGTATTTCTTCCGTTATGCACAGTTTGGCGACAGCGGAGGATGGCAGCAGATGTTCCGCACAGCAAGAGATAACATCGGCGTTGTAAACCCTGTATCTGAAAACCTGTTATCGCCGATCCTCAGAGTAGCGAGAAACAAAACGTGGTTCGGGGGCGATATCGAGTCAGCGTATGATCAGGAATTCGCAACAGAAGACCGCTATGATGAGAGTACATCTCTTATCGGAATCAAGCTGGGGCAGACAGCCGCGGCAAAAGCACTGCAGCTCTCACCGAAGAAGATTGATAACATTATCGACAGTTACACCGGAGTCATTGGAGATTATCTGCTGCCAGCAACAGCGCAGGCATCCAAGGGGAGCGTGACGCTGAATCAGTTTATAACTGACAGTGTATTCTCTAATAAGCTGTCAGCCGAGGCATGGGATAAGTACAGCCAGCTCGAACAGCGGACGAACAGCAAGAGCCTGTCCGATGAGGAGAAACGGAAAGCCGAGTATGATCGTCAAGATATGTATAATCGGTACATGGACGACACTACGAAGCTGAGCCGGGCCATTGCAGATATTCAGGGAGATAAGAATCTGACAAAGGCCGAGAAGCACGATCTTGTCAGAAATCTTAAAATCTCCATGAATGAAATCTATCGCGCCTCTGCTGACGGGAGCGTGGCCAGACTTAACGGCAACGAAGTAGATCCTCTTAGGTCCATCTATAAGACGTTCGTAGGCAGAGAGGGAACGAAAGCCGTTGACCATGCCTTCAAGTACGCTGACGAGAAATACCAGGACGCCTACAAGGAATATAAGAACATCCTGAAAAGATCTGACTCGTCCAAGGAATCAAAGGCAAAGAGCAGGAAACAATTCCTTGATTACTGCTGTGATATCCGAGGAACGCAGGGGAAGATCGGAGGCGATAAGGATTATATCAATTACAAGACGGCTGCCGTAGTCGCCGCCATGAAGGGCGTAAGTGGAAAGAAGCAGGACGCTTTTGGCCTATATGAAGATACGAGACAAACGGCCAAGACCTACAAGAAGTATCATTACGACCTGAAGCACTACATTCATACAGAGCGGACATCCTTCAACGCGTCTCGTGACCTGGATATGAAGTATCAGTCCGAGATGCAATCCCACGACATCGCCATGGCGCAGGCTTGCAAGAAGAATGACGACGGGTCCTACTTCATCGGAGACAAGAAGCCGAAGTATCAAAAAGAGCGGATGCCGGCGGCAAGGTATCTTGTCAAAACTGACGGCACGAACTGGACCACCGAGGAGATCCACCAGTTCGCCGACAAACACTCCTATGATTACAGTAGTGATTACGAGGAAGTCTACGAGCAAGCGAGAAAGACATACAAGAATTACTCCGCGCTTGAGTGTGCCGCGGTTGCTCAGGTCATCACAGGTAAGGGTGACAATGATTTTGGTGATACATCCCTCAAGGGAGATTCCGGGATCATGGACGGTGTGACAGACGGAAGCGGCAAGGGCGGATATGGCAGAAGACGAGGCCGCAGAGGCTACGGCAGACGTGGCGGAGGCGGAGGCTACGGAGGAGGCGGCGGATCTGCTGCAGGGCAGGACTGGAACACCTACGTAAGCGGTATCTTCGATATGAAGGCACCAAAGATCACAAAGGTCAGCGGAGGCGCCGGGAAGTCGAAGGTTTCTGATTTCACCAAGGATTCAGAGCTGAACGAAGCCTACCGCAAAAGAGCCAGGAAAAAGCAGATGATAAACCGCAAATCATAACGAGAAGCCCCGGGCGCGTCCTGGGGCTTTTTTATTAGCCACTTTTTAGCCACTTTTGCACAGTAGGACGTAGTATAGTACAGTATAGCATAGTATTTGTGAGTAGTTTCGCAGAAAACAAAGGAGCCTTGAAATCTCAATGCTTCAAGGCCCCTAAACGTTGGTATCTGGTGTTCCATGACGGGCTCGAACCGC
>JAFTHD010000136.1 GCA_017457585.1 Bacillota bacterium
GACACGCTCAAAATCGACGGAGATGACTACACCGTTGTAGGCGTCCTCAAGAGCACCGGCTCGGCCATGGGCGGATATGCCGACGGGCAGGTGATCATTCCAATTTCGACGGCAGGATATCTGGGGCAGAGCACGGAAATCACCAACTTTTATGTGCGAGCCGAGACAGAAAAGGATACGGAGACAGTATCGAACCAGATCAAGGACTTCCTTCAGAACGATAAAGGCCTGGTCGACGATGACTTTGAGGTTACGTCACAGCAGCAGATGCTCGACTCCATGAAGGAGATGAACAGGACCCTCGCACTGCTCCTTGGCGGTATCGCGTCCATCTCCCTTCTGGTAGGCGGCATCGGCGTTATGAACGTCATGCTTGTATCCGTTACGGAAAGGACGAGGGAGATCGGTATCAGGAAGTCCCTCGGCGCCAAGCGCAAAGATATCATGTTCCAGTTTCTCGTAGAGTCCATGGTTCTCAGTCTGGCAGGCGGCATCATCGGCGTTCTTGCCGGAATTGCCTTTGGCAGAATCGCGGTGCTGATCGGCGGGTTCTTCTCGCCAAGCATACTGATGATACTTCTGTCGGTAGGCGTCAGCATCACCGTCGGCCTTATCTTCGGGATCATGCCGGCATACAGAGCTGCGAAACTGAGACCTGTTGAAGCGCTCAGGTACGAATAGGAGGTGCATATGATGAGACGAAAACTGACGATCCTTGTAGGTGCAATGGCCTGCCTGCTGCTGGCGCTACCTGCATACTTTGCATTTGCAGGAAATGACTTCCTTAACTGCGATAAAGACGGCGGAACCATAAAGGCAGACGAAGAGCTGAATTTCAAGGTGGATTTGAAGCCCTTCGAGACGGAAACGAATAAACCTTATTCAATTGAACTTACGATCACTCCTGCAGAGCCTGCGCCAGGGCTTGACCTTCAGGAGGATGTGAACGTGACATATAACAAGAAAAAGGGGACATATGTAATAAAGTCCGAGGACTTCGTCCAGAACCAGGATGGAGATCAGCCTCTCGATGAGCTGAACTTCACACAGAATCCCGATACAGACCTGGAAGATGCTGTGAAATACACCATCACCGCCAGGGTAACAGGCGGCGACGGGTTCTCGGATGCGGAAGAAACCATAACATTCACCGCAGAGCCAAAGGCGCCGCAGGAACCTGAGACCGAGCCTTCACAGCAGGAGGAAACGACTGAGCCTGAAACAAAACCGGATAATTCCAAAGATCCTTCAGAGAGTACCGAGACGACCTCAAAGCCCTCTAAAGAACCTGCTGATGATGAAGGTGCTTCTCCAGGCGGCGATTTTGGCCCGGGCTCAGAGGAGCCTGAATATAAGGGCTCCTCTGACAACTACCTGAAGTCTCTCTCCGTTGCCGGCCACCATATGACTCAGGATTTTCACAAGACCCGCGACACTTACTTTGTGGATCTGGACAAGACGGTCAGCTCACTGGATGTACACGCCGCAGCGGAAGACAGAACTGCAAAGGTGGACATCGCAGGCAACAACAACGTGTCCGTGAACATGAGCAAGATCGTCATAAACGTTACGGCTCAGAACGGTGATCTCAGAGTCTACAGAATCTACGTAAGGTACAGATAAGAGGTTCTACCTATGAAGAAATTCAAAAGAAATAAAAAAGAATCAAATGATACGATCAAAGGCAAACGCAGGAAAGTTCCGGCAAAGGTAAAATTCATAATCGTACTCCTGCTGATTGCCGCCTTCGTTGTCACTCCCATATTCGCTCATCCGCGCAAGTCCATCTACGATGACTACGAAGATGGCATGGGAATGCAGCAGATGACTGCAACCGCCGAAGTCATGACTATAGAAAACAGCATCTCATCGGACGGAGAAGTAAAGAGTGCCCTCGAGGAGGATAAAGTCCCGCACGCAACATATAAACTCAAAGATATCAACGTGGAGAAGAACCAGCAGATTCGCGAAGGCGATACTATTCTGACCTATACAAACGGTGCCAAAATGCTGGCTCCATACAACTGCGTCATTCTCGACTGGACGCTTCCTAACCCGGGCAGCAAACTGACAAACGATCACAGCGTCAAGCTGGCAGGTACCGATATCCTCAAGATGGAGCTTGAGGTGGAAGAGGACAAAGTTCTTCAGGTTGACAAGGGCGATAAAGCCACCGTCAAGGTGGATGCTGTAGACGGCAAGTACAAAGGCGAAGTCTCCTTCGTAAGCGATGTTGGCGAATACGGCGGCGGAGCCTCTACCTTCTCAGTCAGTATCATCTTTGAAAACGATGGTAACGTTAAGCTTGGCATGAACGGAAGCGCCAAAATAACACTGGATAAGGCAGAGGATGTTCTCGCCGTTCCAGTTGACGCCGTCTACGAGGAGGACGGTCACAGCTACGTCAGCCTTTTGACCGGGGATGCAGCTGAAGCCGCAATGGAAGGTGGCAGTCAGGCATCCCCTGATGAAACCGGCAGTTCGGATGAAGCTGCAGGAGGCGCTGTAGACATGAGCAGCGCCGAGGAAGTCGAGGTAAAGACCGGTCTCAAAGGAGATGAATTCATCGAGATCAAAAGCGGTCTCAAAGAAGGGGATGTGGTCGTCTATGAACCGCTGGAAGATGATGAGTGGGATGAGGAAATGTATTAACAGTTTCTCCGGAATGGAGGGAAAAACACCACCTGTAAAGGGCGCCTGCCGGCGCCTTTTGTGTTATACTGAACTCATCATAAAAATCCATAGGAGGTGCCATGTACTATTTCGATTATAACGGAGAAAAGGTTTCGCTTCTCGGCATGGGCTGCATGAGACTGCCGTCGGACAGCGAAGGTAATGTTGACACCGAGGAAGCCATCAACACCATCCGGGAAGGTATTGATGGAGGCATAACTTATTTAGACACTGCTTATATGTATCACGGAGGCTACAGCGAGAGGATTCTCAGCCAGGCTCTCAAGGACGGCTATCGGGAAAAGGTTCTCGTTGCCGATAAAATGCCGCCGTGGTTCGCAAAGAAAAAGGAGGATCTGGAGGTAATCTTCAATAAGCAGCTTGAGAGACTTGACATCGACACGATAGATATATACCTGATTCACGACATACACGGATCCACATGGGATCTGATCAAGAAATACGGCGTTCTGGAATTCATGGAGCAAAAGAGAGCCGAAGGCAAGATACGCTACATAGGATTCTCTTTTCACGATGACTATGATCTGTTCGAAGAGGTTATCAATGCTTATCCCTGGGATGTATGTCAGATACAGTACAACTACGTTGATGTAGATTTCCAGGCAGGAAGAAGAGGTCTTGAGCTTTCCCGCTCCAAAGGAATTCCGGTCATCATCATGGAACCGATGAAGGGCGGCAAGCTGGCAGGCGGCCTTCCGGCTGAAATCGACCCCCTGTGGGAAAGGATGAGTGAAAGCAGACCTCCGGTGGACTGGGGTTTTGCTTGGGTTGCAAATCAGCCGGGCATCCTTACCATCCTGAGCGGCATGAGCAGCCGCGAACAGCTCCTCTATAACATGAATCTTTTTGGCAGCCTTGCTCCCGGATGTCTCAGTGAAGCCGACAACCGGGTTCTTGAAGACATATCATCCAAGTTCAGGGAACTTACGGAGTACGACTGTACCGCATGCAAGTACTGCATGCCTTGTCCTCTGGAGATCAATATTCCTAAGATTATAGACCTGTATAATCAGCTGGCGCTGTTTGAGAACAAGGAGCCGATTTATGACGGGTACAATTGGGTAGCGCCGCACTTTGCATCTACATGCGTTGCGTGCAAAAAATGCGAGTCCATCTGCCCTCAGAAACTCCCCGTCAGCGAAATCATGAAGAAGGCATCACTGGCCTTCGATGGTAAAGAGATATAATATGGCAAAAGGAAAAAGCAAGTCAAAAAACAAGAAGACAACATACGGCAAGATACTGATCCTCATCGTAATCGCAGTCATGCTCGTATTCGCACTTTACGAGTGCCCTGCAAAGGACAAGAAGGACAGTGCCACATTCGTAGTCGGGTACCTTCCTACCTGGTCCTACGATGCATACAAAGATCTGGACTGGAAGACTCTGACACATGTGAATATCGCCTTTGTGAATCCGGATTCCTCCGGCAATCTGAGTTGCAGCATACCGGATAAAGACTTGAAGAAAATCGTCCGCAAGGCTCACCGCAAAGGAGTCAGCGTAGAGATTTCTCTGGGCGGCGGCGGAACTTCAGCCGACTACGTTTCTCTAACGTCCAGCAAAAAGAGCATCAAGGCTTTTGATAAGAAGATCATGAGCTACCTGAAGGACTACAAGCTGGACGGCGTTGATCTGGATATCGAAGGTGATGCCGATCCTGCTTTCTGGGACAACTACGGCGTCTGGGTCAAAGACCTGTCTGCAAGGTGTAAGCGAAGCGATAAAATACTCTCCTGTGCCGCAGCAACCTGGTACGATAAGAAGATCTCGGATAAGACCTTCGCCAGGTTTGACTACATATCCGTGATGGCCTACGACAACAAAAACGATAAGAAGAATCACTCCACATATAAGTATGCTCAGAAATGTCTCGATTACTTCACCGGCAAGAGGGATATATCGCCATCGCGGCTTGTTCTTGGCATTCCGTTCTATGGATACCGGTATGATGGAGATAAAAACACCGGCAAAGTTGTGACCTACAGGGAAGTGGTCTCAAACAACAAGAACGCAGGCAAATCCGATGTGAGCGGCGCCAACCGATACAACGGCATCGACACGGTAAAAAAGAAAACGCGCCTTGCCATGAGCTACAAGGGCGTTATGGTCTGGGCTCTCAGTCAGGATGCCTCAGGAAGCAGTTCCCTGCTCCGCGCAATTGGCAATACCATCCGCGAATGAGCGTGATATGAAGGACGACGCAATACTACGTCGCCCTTTCATTTTTTCCGGTCTGCAACGTTAGTTGACATCGCGTTTGGATACATAAATTCGGAAGAACGCTGGAATATGATGGGCGAAGTATCCAAAAAGTGTGATTTTTAGGCAATTTGGATACTTATTGAGGGATAATACTGCTGAAAGTATCCACCGAATGGTTTTGACGGCTGTTTTGGATACATGGGCATGTGAATTTCAACGTTTCTAAGAAAAAAGTATCCGGACACAATCCGGACGCAATCCGGACACAGTGCACAACTTATAAAGTCTGAGGCGGCGTAGTTATACGCCGCCTCAGTGTTCCTGAATCGTCTTATGAAAAGAGTACATCGATGATTAGGAGTATTGTATGGAAGTTTACTTCTTTGCGTCAGAGGGTTAGCTGATCCTAACCCCTTATTATTCTATTCACTGTTCTGCGTCCATTCAATAATTAAATTCTGCCTATGTGACTTCGCTCACGACTTTTTTCGTGCCCAAGGTCAGTAATTTCAATGGAGTTGCAATCGCAATAAGAAAGTTTGCGAGAATATACTTAATAGGTATTATGCTCATCAGAGCCAGAAAACGAGCATTGCAGCGCTCTCCGGCATGTGGATTCTGCCAACAGAGCAGGCAAGGGTAACGGCTATCATGCCGGTCACTGCACCGTTTTCTCTGATTTCATGTTCGCAGGCGTCAAGCGGGATCAAAACTTTATCCCTCCTGATCTGCGCACTAAAAAGTTCTCCGTCCCGTTCGTATTTGAGGCTGGTAAGATGGCCGTGCATCATAAATCCATTGATTCTGGACTTGGCCACAAGCTCTTTGACCGTCAGCTCTACGAATATGCCTCTGTTGTTTACTTTAAGAATCGCCGGCTTCTCAAATCCTGCATCCGCCATGGAAAGACCGTTTACTACCTGGGACGAACCTCTGGCCAGCTTGAGAACCCTGAACCCGACCTGATAAGTTCCCCGATCTATCAAGCCATTCAGAGGACTCTTGCTCCTGGGTATTTCCTGATATGTCGTTCTCATAATGCGCTTCTGCATTCTGCTGTTGTTGTCCAGGATTTCGTTCAGAACGAAGTCATCCATATCCTCAACCATGGCGCAGACGCTTCGTTCCATGGCGTCTTCCGGAATCTTCGTGTCCTTGAGATACCTTCGAACACGCTCTATCATGCCGGTGTAGTATGTCAACCACTCTTCTCCATCCTCCGTCAGTCTGTTGCGGTCGTCAATGTACCCTGCCTCGTGACAGCGTTTGAAGAATCTGCTTACGGCCGCGTGATTGACTCCGCACCGCTCTGCAACGATCGACACAGCACCTCTCTTGCGCTGTTTGCTGTCAAGCCCTCCAAGCTCTTCCAGATAATGAATCTGCAGAACCGTCGGCTTATTCATTCTGTTGAAATAATCCCTTCTTGCTCCCACCTTGCTGTCTCCCATCTACCAAAGATGTATATTCAGATTTCTTACGTCGCCGTCCAATGGTTCTCTGCCTTTCTCCGAAAATGCAATGAGCGCGTCCGCATCGGTGACCGGAATCTTGCCGCTTATAGAATACTTGAAGGCAGACGATGGAATTTCGATGCTGTCTCTATCGCTTATTTCTGCCCTGATCCACTTCTCGTCATTGAGATACCAGAAGTCCGCCTCTTCCATTCCATCTGCGAGCTTCAGCCGGAACACGCTCTCGTCACCAACTACTGCCTTTACTTCCGGCGTGAAAAAGTCCATTTCCTTCGCAAATACACGAGGATACCTGACGTTGCTCTCGTATATTCCCATGTCAAAGGTGTACTTCCCCTTATCGTAAAGGGTGTTCAGATCCGCTCCCGTAATGCTTCTTCCACGGATCTGACCGTGCTTCATAAAGTCGCGAATGCCATAGAGCACCTCGCTGCTTACGATATGTTCTATCCTGCAGGCGTCGTGATCTGCCGTTCCCTCATCGATGTTGCAGACCATCTGAAGGAATTCCTTGATGTAGTTGTGTCGGAGGAGAAGATCCTTTGCAAACTCCTTGCCTCTCGTCGTAAGCTCAAGAGTGGTCTGCCCGTCCGCCGAAACGATGTACTCGCCCTCTGCAAGGATGGCAATGACGCGCTTGTATTCCCATTTGGTCATGGTCATATCCGCAATTGCCTCGTTCATACCGTACGCTCTGTTGTTTCTCCAGGCAACGTAGATGTTTTCCAGAAGGTCCTCTGCTCTCTCGCTGTCGCCCGGTTTCCTGTCTATCGATCTCATTACGATACCCTTCCGCTCGCTTTCATTTCGTGAATCTGGTCGCATATACCCAGGGTTGACTTCCTGTGGGAAACGAGGATTACCGTCCTCCCGGCCGCCTCTTCCTTGAGGGATTTCAGTATGATTCCTTCGTTCAGGGAATCAAGATTGCTGGTCGGCTCATCCAGCAGAAGAAAC
>JAFTHD010000137.1 GCA_017457585.1 Bacillota bacterium
CGCTTTCGTGGCCTTTGCTGGTAATTGGAATCGTGATTGCGCAGGCAGGCAACTATACAGCAGGCAACTTGATATTCGACATAGGCGTGATATTCTTCCTGGCTGTAATACTCTTTCATACGGTGACTTTGCCCGTTGAGTTCAATGCCAGCAGCAGAGCACTAAAACAGGTACAGGAACTGGGCATACTCGATGCCGCAGAGACTAAAGGTGCAAAGAAAGTACTTTCGGCAGCAGCGATGACATATGTGGCAGCACTCGCTACGGCTATCGCAAATCTTATAAGAATCCTTATGTTAAGGGGGAGAAACTAACATGGATAATAACAGAAAGACAGCATATTTGACACTCGTAGATGTTGAGAGCAAGAAGTCATATTCAAACCTTGCACTCAACCACCACATCAAAGTGGGTAAGCCATCCAATCCGGCTTTTGTAAGAGAACTGGTCTATGGAGTTCTCGAAAGTAAGATGACTTTGGATTACTACATCGACGCTCTCGTGAGAGACGGGGCAGACAGCCTCAAAGCTCAGGAACTTACCGTGCTTAGGATGGGTCTTTATCAGCTGGGACACATGAATTCAGTTCCGGAGTATGCAGCTGTGAATGAGAGCGTTGTTCTCGCGAAAAAGTACTGCAGATCCAAGGCAGGACTGATAAACGGAGTTCTGAGGGAGTACCTGAATAAGAAGATGCAGATCAGGCTCCCGGAAAGAGACGAGGACGAGGTGAGATATCTGTCCGTAAAGTATTCATACGAGCCATGGATAATCGAGCTTTGGCTTGAGACTTACTCTCCGGAGGAAGTAGAAGCACTTCTTGCTGCAGGCAACGAAACGCCGCCAATGACGATCAGGCTGAACTGGCTTAGAGTCATGAAGCAGGATCTGGTGAGGAACCTTGAAGAGAGAGGATTTCAGGTTGAGGATGGGCAGATCGCCCAGAATGCACTGCACGTTAAGGGCAGCAGACTTCTTGAATCCGAGATGTACAAACTGGGCATGTTCACTCCGCAGGATGAGAGCTCGATTCTGGTCGCCCAGAAACTCAATCCGAAGCACGGAGATCTGGTAATGGACGTTTGTGCGGCTCCCGGCGGCAAGACTACTGCAATAGCTGAGAGAATGAACAACACCGGAAGGATCATAGCATCGGATGTATACCTGAGAAAGCTGGATCTCATCGAAAAGGAAACCAAGAGGCTGGGAATAACCAACGTTGAAACAAGATCCTGGGATGCTGCCAGAATCGATTCGACCATGGCGAAGGCTGCGGATGCCGTTCTTGTTGACGCACCTTGCTCAGGCCTCGGAGTAGTAAGGAGAAAGCCGGAGATTAAGTACAGGAAGCTCACTTCAGAGATTCAGACCCTTCCGATTAAACAGGAAGCAATTCTCAGTGCTTCCTCCACCTATGTCAAGACCGGCGGAACACTGCTTTACAGCACCTGTACCATCAACCACAGCGAAAACGAAGATGTGGTCGATGCGTTCCTCAGAAAGAACGGAGACTTCAAGAAGGTTGAACAGATACAGCTTCTTCCGAGCAAGGAAGGAACGGACGGCTTCTTCATCTGTGTAATGAAGAGAATAAAATAAAACGAGAAAGCGGGAGAAAAACCGATATGACTCAGATTGGATTCAAATGCGACAGAGGCGTATCTCGTGCGAACAATGAGGACGCTTGCTTTGTAATCCCAAGCGATGATGTCTATATCGTTGCAGATGGCGTCGGAGGAAACAGCTCGGGAGAGGTGGCAAGCCGTACTGCTGTCAGCGAAATCGCGATGACGGTAAACGATAGGGACATGAAGGAACTGAAGACTGCGAATGATATATTCGAATTCTTCGGTGAAGCGATAGAGTCTGCTAACGAGAAGATATACATGATGGGGCGAAAGGAAAGAGCCTACAGAGGTATGGCAACGACGGTAGTCGCCGCATACGTCAGGAAAGGCACCATTTACATCGCCAATGTTGGAGACAGCAGAGCCTATTTGCTTAGGGATGATAAATTAAGTCAGATTACGAGAGATCACACTTACGTTAATGAGTTGGTAGAAAAGGGTGTTATCACAGAGGAAGAGGCGGAGACTCATTCTCAGAGGAACGTGATAACGAGAGCCCTTGGCGCCGACATAACGGTAACACCGGATTTCTATCAGTTCAGGGTATCGAGGGGAGATATCGTTATGCTTTGCTCCGACGGCCTGTACGGGGAGATTCCGGATGAGGATATAATGGCTATCCTCAGCCAGGACAGACCTATGAGCGAGATCTGCCAGATGCTTGTCGATGAGGCGAACGCTCAGGGCGGCAGAGATAACATTACCGTAGTGTGTTTGAAGATATAGAGTTACAGGAGGGAAATATGGCCACTAAGGTACTTGCCGGCAGATATGAGCTATTCGAAAGAATAGGTGAAGGCGGAATGTCCGTGGTATACAAGGCCAAGGACAAACTGCTCAACAGATTTGTTGCAATCAAGATACTCAAGCCGGAATTCATACATGACAGCAAATTCATTGACAGCTTCAGGAGAGAATCTCAGTCGGCAGCCAGCCTGTCCCATCCTAACATCGTAAACATCTACGATGTAGGGCGTGAAGGCAACATCCATTATATTGTAATGGAACTGATCGAGGGCAGGACTCTCAGCGATTACATTAAGGCGCAGGGAGCCATGTCATATCCGAAGGTCATCGCACTTGCAAAGCAGATCGCATCGGCGCTTTCCTTCGCACATAAGAATCATATTATTCACAGAGATGTTAAGCCGCACAACGTAATGCTCACGCCGAACGGCACAGCTAAAATTACCGACTTCGGTATCGCAAAGGCTGTAAATTCAGCGACCATAGTCGATAACACCGAGGGAATCATCGGTTCCGTTCACTATTTTTCGCCTGAGCAGGCAAGAGGCGGATACGTTGATGAGAAATCAGATATTTATTCTCTTGGAATCGTAATGTACGAAATGATTACAGGAAAGGTGCCGTTTGACGGTGACAACCCTGTAAACATAGCACTCATGCATATAAACGGCGAGATGGTGCCTCCTTCGCAGGTGGTTTCAGGAGTTCCGCCGGCACTGGAACATATTATCCTTAAGTGCACCGACAAGTATCCGGTCAACAGGTATGCTTCAGCGGATGAACTTATTGAAGCACTTAATAATCTGGAGTTCGTTGACAGCATTGTAGGTTCGGGAATTCTTCCAAAGGATGAGAGGAAGATCGCAGAGTCTGATTACGAGGAGGGAGAATACGGCAAGCAGGGCAAGAAAAAGAAAGGTGCGGCAGGATTAAACCTTGACAAAAAGAAGCTCATCCCGATAGCCGCAGCAGCGCTGATTCTGATAATCGGACTTGCCGTTTTGTTCGGAACGGGGATCATAGGCGGCAAAACCATCGAGACTCCGAATTACATAGGCATGACCCTTGAGGCTGCACAGGATAACGCCGATAAGGCTGGTTACAACCTCAAGATCGTGGAAGGCGATCAGGTCATAAGCGAGGATGTTGAGAAGGGATGCATAGTATCTCAGGATCCTGCACCCGGCGAAGACATTAAGACGGGAAGCACCATAACCGTAAGCATAAGCAAAGGTCTCGGAGATGGGGCAGTTCCCGATCTTCTCGGAAAGAATGAAAGCGAATTGAGCGCTTACCTTAAGGCCGCAGGCTTCGAGCTTGGTACGGTAACAACGGAGGCAAGCGAAGAAGCAAAGGGTTATGTTCTGAGCCAGAGCCCTAAAGCCGGAGAAGAGGTAGAGAAGGGCACTCCTATAAATGTTGTTGTAAGTGACGGAACTCTTGCAAAGGCTTACGTTCCATCGCTTATAGGACTCAGCGAATCGGGTGCGGATTCGGCCCTCAAGAATGCCGGCCTCAAGCTCGGTAAAGTGTCATATGAATACAACAGCAAGTATCAGGAAGGTACGGTAATGTGGCAGCAGTACGATTCCAATTCACAGCTTACCAAGGGATCCAAGGTGTCGGTCAAGATAAGCAAAGGCCCTGAGCCTACGACTACGACAGCACCGCCTACGACCACTACTGAAGCGCCTACCACCGCCCAGCCGGAACCTGATCCCGCAGCACCTGAAGAGCCGGCAGAGTAGCATATGAACAGACCAGAAGGAACAATAATGAAGGGTATCGCCGGGTTTTATTACGTAAAATCCGGCGATGACGTATATAGATGCAAGGCACGAGGCATTTTCAAACAGCGTGATATTAAGCCGGCTGTAGGAGACAGGGTAAGCTTTGAGATATTAGAAGGCAACGATGACAGCTGGATTACCCATATCCACGAAAGAAAAAACAGCTTTATCAGGCCTTTCATCGCCAATGTGGATTGTTTCGTAATAGTCGTTGCAGCTGCCAAACCTGCTCCCGTACCTGCAGTGATAGATAAACTTACAGTTATGGCAGAGAAGAAAGATACCGACGTCATAATATGCGTGAACAAGTGCGATCTGGCAGAGGGAGACTCGAAGGGAGCACGCAAAGCTTCGGCTTCAATCGATGAGATACGTGCAAAATATGACGGGATCTATCCTGTGGTTACCCTTGACAGCCTTTCGGGGTCAGGATTTGAATTCCTGAAGAAACTGATCAGGGGAAAGCGCGTCGCTCTGGCAGGGCCTTCAGGGGTGGGGAAGTCTACGATAACCAACAGGCTCATTCCAGAGGCGGCGATGGAGACAGGTGATGTCAGTGAGAAGACCCAGCGCGGCAGGCATACCACCAGGCACTCGGAGCTTTTTCCTATAGATGACGGCGATACCATGATTTTCGACACGCCGGGGTTTACATCCTTCGAGATACTGGATGTAGATGAAACGGAGCTGCAGCATCTCTATCCTGAAATCGCAGAGCTCATCGGCAGATGCAGATACGGCGACTGTTACCATCTGTCAGAGCCGGGATGCGCCGTAAGGGAAGCAGTTCATGAAGGCAGTATACACAGAGCGAGATATGACTCCTACGTTGAACAGATCGGTGAAATAAGGAAGAAAAAGCAGTATTAACAATTAGTTTTGGAGCGGAGGATAAAATGTTTAAGCTTGCACCATCGATATTATCTGCAGACTTCAGCAGACTCGGTCAGCAGGTCAGCCTTATAGAGGAGGCCGGAGCTGACCTTATACACGTTGATGTAATGGATGGACATTTCGTGCCTAACATAAGCTTTGGCGCAGCGGTAATGAAGAGCCTTAACGGCTTGACGAAACTGCCTTACGACGTGCATCTTATGATAGAGAATCCTGATAAATACCTGGAAGACTTTGTGACCGATGGGACGGAATATATTACCGTGCATATAGAAGCGTGCCCTCACATCAACAGAACAATCCAGCA
>JAFTHD010000138.1 GCA_017457585.1 Bacillota bacterium
ACTGACGGACAGATATACCTTGAGACCGAGCTCTTCTTCTCAGGACAGAGACCTGCAGTAAACGCAGGTATCTCCGTATCCAGAGTAGGAGGTAACGCACAGATCAAGGCAATGAAAAAAGTTGCAAGTTCTGTAAAGCTTGAACTTGCACAGTACAGAGAACTGGCGAGCTTCTCCCAGTTCGGTTCCGATGTTGACCAGGCTACGAAGGACAGGCTTGAGCACGGCAGACTTCTCATGGAGATTCTCAAGCAGCCTCAGTACAACCCTGTTCCGGTAGAAAATCAGGTTATGCTCATCTACGCAGCCATCAACCATCACCTGAAGGAGATCAGTATCGATCAGGTCAAGGACTTCGAGGAAGGATTCTATGAATTCATGGATATCCATCATGCCATCGTTGGCAAGACCATCAGGGAGACGGGAGAACTCAGCGCAGAGGCAGAAGAGGAACTGAAGAAGGGCATCGAAGTTTATAAGAAAGAGTTCCTGTCAATTTAGAGGTTAAAGTCTTTTAGTTAAAGTGATAAGGAGGTGTGAGAATGGCTGCTGAAAGTATGCAGGACATAAAAAGGCGAATACGCAGTATAACCAGTACCGAGCATATTACCAATGCTATGAAGCTGGTCTCAGCAGGTAAACTCAGGAAGGCAAATGCCATCTTCGAGAGAACCAACGAGAACTCACACTACATTACCAGCGCAATAGAAGAACTGTTCACAAACAGCAAAGAAATCCCTGAGGAATACCTTGCAAAAGATGACAGACCGATTGACACGACATGTTACATCGTGATCACGTCCAGCAAAGGACTGTGCGGCGGCTTTAACAGCAACGTGCTCAAAGAGGCTGAAACACAGATTTCGAATTTTGGCGGACAATCTGTCATCTTCGCCATAGGATCCAAGGGCAAGGAGTACTTCGAGAAGCGGGGGTACAATATTTATAAGGATTACCTGGCGCCTCCTGAAGAAATCACGACGCGCGAAGCACGGGAAATGTGCGAGCCGCTCATCGACCTTTACAAAAAAGGTGAAATCGGCAGGGTGGTCATGATTTCGACGGAGTTCATAAGCTCCATGGAGCAGAGGGTAAAGAGCAGTGTTCTGCTGCCGTTCGATGTTGAGGTCAATCCTGAAGTGGGTACATCCAAGTTCATTGAATACGAACCTTCTATTGAGGAAGTTTTCAATTATCTGGTTCCGAAGTACGTAGAGATGATGATATACGCAGCTGTCGTAGAGTCTGCTACCTGCGAACATGCAGCACGCAGGACTGCCATGGAGAATGCGACCGATAACGCCAGAGAGATGCTGGGCGATCTGTCACTCTTCTATAACAGAGCAAGACAGGCAGCTATCACGGATGAAATCATAGAAATCGTTGCCGGTTCCGAGGCACAGGGTTAAGGAGGCAGATGAATGAACAAAGGAAAGATACACAAGATAGTAGGTCCTGTTATCGACGTAAAATTCAGCGAAGATAACATGCCGGAACTGCTCAATGCAATCCATATCGAATACGAAGGAAGGACAATCGTTGCTGAGGTAGCTCAGCACATAGGCGACGATGTTGCCAGATGTATCGCCCTTTCGTCGACAGACGGCCTCAGCCGCGGAATGGAAGTTTTGGATACGGGAGCTCCTATCAATATAAGCGTAGGCAAAGAAGTGCTCGGCAGAATGTTCAACGTTATCGGAGAGACGATCGATGACGGAGATCAGATTGTTACGGATATGAAGGCGTCCATACACAGAGCAGCGCCTAACTTCGAAGAGCAGGATACAACAGCTCAGATATTTGAGACCGGTATCAAGGTTATCGACCTTATTGCACCGTACACCAGAGGTGGTAAGGTAGGCCTCATCGGCGGAGCCGGAGTAGGAAAGACGGTACTCATTCAGGAGCTGATAAACAACATCGCTAAGGAGCACGGTGGTATATCCGTATTCACAGGCGTAGGAGAGAGAACGAGAGAAGGTAACGACCTGTACTACGAGATGATCGAATCAGGCGTTATCGATAAGACTGCCATGGTATTCGGACAGATGAACGAACCACCTGGAGCAAGAATGAGAGTAGCCCTCACAGGACTCACCATGGCTGAATACTTCAGAGATCAGGAAAATCAGGACGTGCTGCTGTTCATCGATAATATTTTCAGATTTACACAGGCAGGTTCCGAGGTATCCGCACTTCTCGGCCGTGTGCCGTCGGCAGTAGGATATCAGCCTACACTGGCAACGGAGATGGGTGCTCTCCAGGAGAGAATCACATCCACCAAGAAGGGTTCAATCACATCTGTACAGGCCGTATATGTACCGGCAGATGACCTGACTGACCCTGCACCTGCTACAACATTTGCTCACCTCGATGCAACTACCGTACTGAGCAGAGCGATATCCGAGCTGGGTATTTACCCTGCAGTAGATCCGCTGGCATCCACATCGAGAATACTGGATCCTATCATCCTCGGCCAGGAGCACTATGAAACTGCCCGAGGCGTGCAGGAAGTACTTCAGAGATATAACGAGCTTCAGGACATCATCGCAATCCTCGGTATGGATGAATTGTCAGACGAGGATAAGCTGACAGTAAACAGAGCCCGTAAGATCCAGAGATTCCTCGGACAGCCTTTCAGCGTAGCTTCACAGTTTACAGGTATGGAAGGTAAGTACGTTCCGATCAAGGAAACCATCAGATCCTTCAAGGAAATTCTGGAGGGTAAGCACGATGAGATTCCTGAGCAGATGTTCCTGTTCAAGGGAAGCATCGATGAGGTCGTTGAGGCATACGAGGCCAGCAAGAAATAACTGACATGGGGAATGTGTGAATGAGCACGAACCCTGAGAGAGGTCTATTATGGCTAATACAGTAAGATTAGAAATAGTTACACCGGCCAAGCACTTTTACCGCGGTGACGTAGAACTTGTAATTGCAAGGACGCTTAGCGGAGATGAAGGCTTCATGGCAGGTCATACATGGGGCTGCAAACTTCTCGATATCGGGGAGCTCTGGATAAGAGAAGAAGGAGCGGAAGCCAACACCTACAAGCTGGCAGCAGTAGGCGGCGGGTTTATAGATATCAAGGACAGCATCATAATATATACGGACTCTATCGAGTGGTCAAAGGATATCGATGTTCCCCGCGCGGAGCACGAGTTGGCGGAGGCAGAGGAGTGGCTTCGTTCCAATGAAGAGAATGCTCCCGACTATGAAGTTGAGCGTGCCAGAACCCAGATAAAAAAGTGCGAGAACCGCAAAAATGTGGCAGCAGGCGGCAGGATGAACATCAAGAACAACTGATAAACCGCTTGTCCGCACGGTAGAGGAGCAAGGAGAAGATTATTATGGCAGAGAATTCGAGGACAGCTCTTATAGGAATAATCGTTGAAAATACCGAATCCGTTGAGGCTCTGAATGATATCCTTCATCAGTACAGAGACAGCATAATCGGGCGTATGGGAGTACCTCATCCGTCTAAGCAGCTGTCCATAATCAGCATCGCAATCGAAGCCGATCAGGATGTGATCAGCGCATTGTCAGGTAAGCTGGGAGCACTTGAAGGGGTCAGCACCAAGACCATCTATTCCAGGAATTAGCATGCTCCAATGAATCTCCCGGTTTGGGAAGATTTCAAATCAATATCAATTACAAGTCAGGGCTTGAGAAGAATGATCTTCTCAAGCCCTGTTTCGCGTATGACAAATAGCATGAAAGCCGTTCAAGCCCGGAAGGCTACATCTGTATAGAACGCTTTTCTATGATCTCTGCATCTCCGCCTACGAGTATTCTCATGTTATCACCACTACCCTTTATGAAAGTAATCAGTTCAGATGTCCTGTCCATAGCTTCCCCCTGGAGATAAGTAGCTTCTCTCTCTGCAGGCAGCGTTCCGAATCCGTTGAGATAAAACGACAGAGCCGCAACACCCGTTCCTGTAGCAGATTCTTCATCTATCCCAATCAGCGGATAAAAGCCGCGGCAGTGAGCCATCAATCCTATTTCCTTTGGCTCGAAGGCAAAAGCATATATACCGGCACACTGTAACGCCTTGCTGATCTCCATGATAAGCTCCTTGTTAGGAGTAAGTGCGTTCAGCTTGTCGACGCCGTTTATCGGAACGATGAGAAACGGCAGACCGTTGTCAACGACCATAGGATTGAGATTTATAAATCGGTTGCACGCAGGCATGATACGGACAGGATCGTAAGGCGTATCAAGGGAACTGTAGATTACCTGCAGCGAATTCTTGTCCTTTACAGTCGAGATCACGCGTCCGTGAGCTGTCTCCATCGAGATAAAATGCTGATCAGGCTTCACGGTTACATCGCCGGCCTTCGTATGACAGACGTAGTCTCGTCCTCTTTCCACGAGCCTTGCTTCCATCAGTGCTTTGAAAGAAGCGATCGTGGCATGACCGCAGAGGTCGACCTCACATTCCGGAGTAAAGTATCGCAAAGACAGTTCGCCATCTGCGGGACCAGCCAACACAAAGGCTGTTTCCGAGTGACCATACGCAGCGGCAAGCCCCTGCATCCTTTCCTCCGAAGGGAAATCGTCCCCATCGCAGATTACTACGCCTGCAGGATTGCCGTTTTTGCTGTTGTATGTGAACGCATTGACCTGATAATATATCATTTTGATTCCTCCTGTATATGGTATATAATATCATGCAACAAAGGTTTGTGAAATACGAAAGGATTTAAGATATGAAAGAAAGACAGGACGTAAGTTTCAGAATCGGGCCGATCAGACCGCCAAGTGAGGCGAGCAGCCTGCTCCTTCAGGTGACGCGGGGGTGTACGTGGAACAGGTGCAAGTTCTGCCAGCTCTATAGGCACACGCAGTTCAAAGCATACAGCGCTGACAGCATCAAGGCGGATATCGACAATATGGTTGTTCTCGCGGAAAGGGTGAACGCCCACAAAGACGAGAACGGGGACTGGGATATCGAGAGTCTCAACTTTGAACTGGGAACCATAGAGTCGGATGACGAACGCCAGAGTTTTTATATGATGGCAAACTGGCTCATAAATGGAGGGAAGAACGTATTCCTCCAGGACGGCAATACCACCGTGCTCAAAGGCGGCAGGCTCAGCGACGTCCTCAGATATCTCAAGTCGGCATTTCCGCAGATTGAGAGGATAACCTCCTACGGCAGGGCTGAGAACCTGAGCAAGACAACGGCTGAAGAATTTGCTGAGCTAAAGGAAGCAGGCCTGGACAGAATCCATTCCGGATTTGAGACGGGCTCCGACGCTGTGCTGAAGCTGGTGAACAAAGGCGTTACCCAGGAACAGGAGATCATAGCTGGCCGCAACGTGAAGGCCGGCGGCATAGAACTGAGCATTTACTTTATGGCAGGCCTGGGCGGACACGATTTGACGAAAGATAATGCAGAGGGGACAGCCTACGTGATCAATCAGGTGAATCCTGATTTCGTAAGGGTGAGAACCGCTGCATATAAGCCGGGCACGGAAATCTTTGATGACTGGCAGGCAGGACGCATTGTTCCCTGCACCGATGAGGAAAAACTTCTGGAAATAAGGAGAATCATTGAGCTGGCAGAAGGCGTGGAAAGCGTTATCGTAAGCGATCACATACTCAATCTGCTTCAGGATATCGAAGGAAGGATGGTAGCAGACAAGGATCGCCTATTGGCGATATGCGACGAATACCTGAATCTGCCGAAAGAAAAAAAGCTGGAGTTCCAGCTTGCCAGAAGACTCGGTATGGTGATGCGTCCGTCCCAGATGGATTTCCTGGGCGCCGGAAACAAACAGCATGTGCAGCTGATGCTGAGAGAATACGAAAACGAGCGCCAGTGGGAAGATCGCATTAACATGATCATCGAGCGATATATTTAGTGTGCTGCTTGATGCCGTGACTGTGCACGAGGCGGCCGCATATAAGGTCACGCCACAGAGAACCGTGCGGGGCTACGCTGTGCCGGGATGGCCACGCAGACGGGCACGTCGCCGGGAGCCATGGGAACATTACTTCCTGGACGACAGCAGGTATGCCGCCAAAGTGAAGCCGGCAAAACCCACTACGGCAATTACCATCTGTATGCCACCTGTGAAGCCGGGCCAGATGACGAATATGGAGCCTACCATCAGGCCGAGAATTCCGCAGTAGAGAGCCTGGGGGTGGAATCTGAGCATGTTCTTGATAACCTTCACGCCGAGAACGCCGCCGATGATTACCCCGACCCCAACGGCCCCGAGAATAGGCAGGTTGATCGTTGCAACAGCCTCCATAACGACAGCGTAGCAACCCAACAGAAGCATGACGAGAGAGCCGCTCAGACCCGGAAGTATCATGGCTATCATGCATATGATGCTGGTTGCACAGATTCGGATGAGTAGTGGGGCGCTTACGCCGCCCATCTCTTCCAGACTCTGGTTTGCAACAGCGTCTGGATTGGAAAACACCATGACGATCATCACGATGAGAGCGATGGCGAAAGCAAACCAGTTAGAGGATTTAATCTTATCCCCTTCCGCACCCTTTGTCTTCTTATAGAGCGCCGGCATACTGCCCACTACAAGACCAATGAAACAGAAGTTCAGTATGACCGGATACGTCTCCATGGCAGTGACGATTACCTGACTTAAGGCGAAGATTCCTACGCCGGCGCCGACTGCCAGAGGAATGAGAAATTTCAGGTTCTGCCTGATGTTCGTTCTGCTTATGCTGAACATGATTTTATCGTACACGTTAAGAATGACGGCCATCGTGCCGCCGCTTACGCCCGGAATCGCATTTGCAACCCCTATTAATAAACCGTAAAGTCCGTTCTTCAAGTATTCCATGGTGTGATTATAACTGAATCTATGATAAAATAAAAGCCTATGAGATTAGATTTGGAGGCAAAATGAGTTACAGGGTAAAGCTGAATGTCTTTGAAGGTCCGTTCGACTTGCTGGTCTATCTGATCGAGCATGCACGGATGAACATCTATGACATCAGAATATCGGAGATTACAACTCAATATATCGATTACATTGACAGGATGAAGGAAGCAGACATTACCGTAAGCGCGGACTTCATGGTGCTGGCCGCATCGCTTCTTGAAATCAAGTCCAAGATGCTTCTGCCAAGGCTGGCGCCGGCAGGCGACGGAGTGACAGAACTCGCAGAAGACCCGAGGACGGAGCTGGTAGAGAAGCTCCTTGAGTACAAGAAGTACAAGGCGATTTCTGCCATGCTGGAGGAGAGAAGGGATGATACAGCCAGAAGCATTGCGAAGCCTCAGGAAGATCTAAGCGAGTACACGGGAGAACCGGATGTCTATCTGACCCTCGATCTGGACAGGTTCAAGTCGGCGTTTGAGGATTTCCTTCTTCGAAAAAAGAGAATCGACGAGATAAGGGAGCATCACAGGAGAACAGAGAAGCAGAGGCTCACGACGGAACTGAGGATAGAGGATATCAAGGCATTTTTCAGAGAGACGGGAATGGAAGAGCGGGATTTCAGAGAGCTGGTTCGAAAAAAAGATGACCGCTACGATATCGCTGTGACCTTCTCATCGCTTCTCGAAATGATAAAGGAAAACAGACTCAGCGCCAGACAGAAGAGACTATTCGGAGACATATTGGTTAAGCCTACAGACAAGCTTTTCGCGCCAAAGAGCGGTGAAGCAGAAGGCGTGCAGGAGCAGATGGATACGCCTGAAAGGAGCGGAATGTGACCGGGAAGAAGACAATTAAATCCGCCATCGAGTCAATGATGTTCGTATGGGGAGAGCCCCTGGATATCAAGGAAGTTGCGGACATTTTCGGAGTAGAGAAAAAAGAAATATACAGCCTTTGCAAGGAACTTCAGGAGGAGTACGAGCAGGAGGGCAGAGGGATCGTAATCAGAGAAGTGAACCGGAGCTTTCAGTTCGTCACAAGACCTGAAAATATCGACTACATCGAGCGACTATGCACTCCGGTCAAGCACAAGAGACTGAGCCAGTCAGCCCTGGAGGTGCTGGCCATCGTCGCGTACAAGCAGCCGGTTACAAAGGGCGAGGTTGAGGCAATCAGGGGTATTAAGTGCGACAGGGTCATCGTAGGTCTTATGAAATAAGATCTGGTTGCCCAGCTGGGAAGATCGGATGCGGTAGGGCGGCCGATGCTCTACGGCACGACAGACGAGTTTCTCGCCCAGTTCGGATTTGAGACGCTCAAAGATCTGCCCGAGATCAGCGATATCGAAGGCGTGTTAGATGAGACCGGTTATGAGGCTGGAATATACTCAGAGTCCGGAGAGGAGCAGATTTTGGCGGAGCAGATATCCCTTCTGCTGCCCGAAAAGGACGATTGATGCTTGACAAAGCTTTTGTATGAATATACAATTTCGTATATAAATAAATATCACCTAAACCGTTGATTGAGAGTAGTAAGTCTGGAAGGTGGACTTCAAAGCGAGCCGTGGACAGTGAGAGCACGGCAGGAACAGCCGGACCGAATGGACTCATGAGGGCAAACCGAAAGCGTGAGCGTCAGGGCGTGGGAGAACAGGCTCAAGGCAATATGAATCGCGCAAGTAGGGGAGACGTTATGCGCACGTTACGCGGAGAGCATATGATGGTATGCGTTGAGTGCATCCGAAAGGATGAAGATAGGTGGCACCGCAGGAGAACTGAAACTCTTGTCCTATCAAGTATGATGGGACAGGAGTTATTTTAATTTTTGCCCGGCGCAGGATTTCAGGCGCTGAGGGGAATGCAGCAACTTATGTCCTATGACTCACATATCATTATGTCCAAGGTCAGAAAGGAGAAAGAAATGAAAAACGACAACAACATCCCTTACAAAACTTACTTAGAGGAGCATGAGATTCCGAAGCAGTGGTACAATCTGAGAGCTGACATGCCGACCAAGCAGGCTCCGCTCTTAAACCCGGGAACAGGCCAGCCTCTTACGTTTGAAGAAATGCAGCCTATCTTCTGCGACGAGCTCATCAGACAGGAACTGGACAACGACACCCAGTACGTTGACATCCCTGAACCTGTAAGAGATTTTTACAAGATGTACAGACCATCACCGTTGATCAGAGCATACTTCCTGGAGGAAGCCCTCGATACACCGGCTAAGATCTACTACAAGTACGAAGGTTCCAACACATCGGGAAGCCACAAGCTGAACTCAGCGATCGCGCAGGCTTACTACGCTAAGAAGCAGGGCCTCAAGGGCGTAACGACGGAGACGGGAGCAGGACAGTGGGGTACTGCACTTTCCATGGCATGCTCATACTTCGATCTGGACTGCAAAGTTTACATGGTTAAGGTTTCCTACGAGCAGAAGCCTTTCAGACGTGAAGTAATGAGAACCTACGGCGCTTCAGTAGTTCCTTCACCATCCATGGAGACTGAGGTTGGTAAGAAGCTGAACGCAGAGTTTCCTGGAACGACAGGTTCCCTGGGATGCGCTATTTCAGAGGCAGTAGAAGTTGCAGTAACCAGCAACGGCGAATACAGATATGAGCTGGGTTCAGTGCTGAACCAGGTACTCCTTCACCAGTCGGTAATCGGTCTTGAAGCCAAGGCAGCCCTTGACAAGCTGGGCGTAAAGCCTGACATCGTTATCGGATGCGCAGGCGGCGGATCAAACCTGGGCGGCCTCATCGCTCCGTTCATGGGCGAAAAGCTGAGAGGTGAAGCTGATTATGACATCGTTGCAGTTGAGCCTGCATCATGTCCTTCCTTCACTCGCGGAGTATACGCATATGACTTCTGCGACACTGGTAAGATCTGTCCTCTCGCTAAGATGTACACCCTCGGCAGCGGATTCATCCCTTCACCGAACCATGCAGGCGGACTGAGATTCCACGGAATGTCACCTGTACTTTCACAGCTTTACCACGATGGATACATGAGAGCTGTTGCTGTTGAGCAGACTGCAGTATTTGAAGCGGCTGAGCAGTTCGCAAGAGTTGAAGGTACACTTCCTTCACCTGAATCCTCCCACGCAATCAGAGTGGCAATCGATGAGGCGCTTAAGTGCAAGGTGACAGGCGAAGAGAAGACAATCCTCTTCGGTCTCACAGGTACAGGATACTTCGACATGGTTGCTTATGAGAAGTTCAACGATGGCGTAATGGATGACGAAATCCCTACGGATGAGCAGCTCCAGGCATCTTTCGCAACGCTTCCACAGGTTCCGGGACAGGAATAATAGGGCGCGTATCATAATCACACAACAATATAGGCAAAATAATGACGGGCTGTCTGTACATATGCAGGCAGCCCGTCTTTCGATATATGATTGGTTAATGAGAGAAGTCGATTATTCAGGAATTTCAACCCAGCCCTGTTTCTGGTTGCTCTCGAAGATCTTTTCACAGAGAATCATCTCGTGAAGTCCATCTTCAAACGTAGCGTGTTCATACGTACCCTCAGGATCGTTCATGTGGTCGTAAATGTTTCGGAAGCACTGTTTATAGGCATCTACAAAGCCCTCTGCGTGTCCGATAGGATATGCGACGAACTTTCTCGTATCAGGATGTACCGTTGCAGGTCCTTTCTGGATAGTCTCAGTGAAGGTGTCTCTGTTGCCTATTGTCAGGTTGTTGCAGGACATGCTGTGCCATTCTGCTGATTTCTTGTAACCGCCGATCTGAAGGTTTATATCCACCGACTTGCCGGCGATAACCTGTGAGAAGAAAGCGGAACCCTTTGCGCCGCCGCTGTACTTGAAGAGCACGTAGGCATTGTCCTCGGTATCGATAGGAACGTCTTCATAATCGCTTTCGTCAAAGGTATCGGTAGAGAAGGCCAGAACCTGCTTCTTAGGCTTCTTGCGAACAGGGTGAATCGTGGAGAAATCCGCGTTTACAGCGACTATCTTCTGCCCTGTAACGAACTCTGCCAGGTCCATCCAGTGGGAACCGATGTCAGAAACGGCTCTCGTAGTTCCGGACTCTGCGGAAACCAGTCTCCAGCTATAGTCGGTAGGCCAGAGCAGCCAGTCCTGCGTGTAGTCTCCGTTGATTGAGAACACATCACCCAGCTCACCGTCTGCGATGATATTCTTCAGGTGATTGTTCATAGGATAGAAGCGGTTGTGGAAGTTGACTCCGGTAACAACGGCCTTTTCCTTAGCCTTGGCTACCAGTTCCCTCGCCTCGTCAACGGTGGTGCACATAGGCTTCTCGCAAACTACATTGATGCCGCGTTCGATAGCGTACATGGCGATATCGTAGTGGGTGTAGTTAGGCGTACAGATGTGAATTGAATCCAGTTCCTCATTGTCGATCATATCCTGATAGCTGTCGTAGTAATTAGGAACGTTCATCTTCTCGGCATTCTCTTTGGCGTTGAAGGTATCTGCGATAGCGACTACTTCCACGTCACCCAGACGGCGAAGTATCTCTACGTGAACCTGACCGATGAAGCCGGTACCGATGACTCCGGTTTTGAATACTTTCATTTGTTTTCTCCTCTTTATCCAAATGTAACCATTAACAACAATAACGCGAAGACAGCTTCCGAATAGTGAAGCTTATATGCGGGGATTATGACTGAAACTTAGAGAGAATTGTCGTAGTATTTGTGTCATTATAGCACCGGATACACAAGATTTGCAACAAAAATGTGCTCGAGCACATATAAATAAAACAAATTTTCAAAAAATTCGTGTGCTCGAGCACATTCTGCATTGACTTGGTGTTGAACGTGTTTTAAAATATATCACATAACGGGTGCTTCGATTGAAGGCAGCAGGAGCCGCCTTTATAAGAGAGAATGAGACCCTTTATGGGTAGGGTAGATACTATTGTATGAGTAAGGAGGTAAGCCTATGGAGAGATGTAAGCCTGAAAGCATCAACACATTATCACAGCCGATTAAGATCGGACCGAGAACTGCCAAGAATAGATTCTTTATTCAGGCAATGGAGTGTAATAAGGAAGATCCGTCAGGGAATCCATCGCAGGGGACTCTGCAGAGATACATTGACCTGGCAGCAGGAGGCGCAGGCCTTGTCAGCTTAGAGGCAATCAGTGTAACGAGAGAGAGCAGAGCAAGGGACAATCAGCTGATGATTATGCCGCAGAATGAGAAACCGCTGACCGAATTTGTCAGCAAGGTTCATGAGGCAAACAAGGACACGATTCTGGTGTTCCAGCTTACTCATTCGGGAGAACTGTCACATCCTGACTTTTCAAGAAGAGTTACGCCGAATCCTCTCTACGGATACGGTGGAGATCTGCTGACAGAGGACGAGGTTTCCAAAATCATGGACGACTTCGTGCAGGCTGCAGAGATCGCTTACAACGCAGGTGCAGACGGCATCGACCTGAAGCTGTGCCACGGATATCTGGGATGCCAGATGATAAGACCGCACAACAACCGTAAATGGAAGTACGGCGGAGACTGGGACAATCGTTCAAGATTTGCATATGAACTGATGGAACGCATCAGGAAGGTTGTTCCTGATAAGAACTTCCTTATCGGATCGAAGATTTCAGCATGGGAAGGCTTCCCGGGCGGATTCGGTACAGAAGGTCCCGGCTCACCTGTAATGGATCTTACGGAGCCTATCAAGCTGATTAAGGGACTGGAAGAGAGAGGCGCAAGCTACATCATCCAGTCTGCAGGAAGCCCTGGTATCACCATCAACCTGAC
>JAFTHD010000139.1 GCA_017457585.1 Bacillota bacterium
CGGAATAGTCGTAACGGTCACCGTGATAATAGATGATGAATCCGCCGACAAGTGCAGGCTTGGATTCGATCTTAACCCTGTAAGAAGGTATCTCGTAATGATGCGCAAACTTCGCGGCTATACGCTCAAGCTTATCCTGCGGGATATCTCCCGCAGTCTCGATACGCAGAAGCGTTCCCTTCGGCTTGGGTTTCTGTACGTTGTCAGGAGTAACGTTACTCACCCTTTTTCACCTCTGCATCAACAAATACATCTGTATGCTTCTGGGCAGAAGCCAAAAGCTCGCTTCTCGGAACAGCATCACCGATGACGTGCTCGGCGATCTCTACAGCGAGGTCTGTAATGTCATCTTTCATGTTTTCGAGGGCGACACGCTTCATACGCGCACAGTCATCCTCAGCTCTCTCGATGATGTTGGCTGCCTCGGCGTTAGCCTTTTCGATAACAGCCTCAGTCTTCTTGCCGGCGTTCTCCCTTGCCTCTTCGATGATCTGCGCAGCCTGAGACTTAGCTTCATCGATGGTCTTCTTGGACTCGGCAATGACCTTGTCGGCTTCCTCCTTTGCCTTCGCAGCCGCATCAAGCTCGGCATTCAGGGTTTCCTGACGCTTGTGGATCATCTTGATAAGCGGTTTGAAAAGCAGGAACTTAATGATGAGAAAACCGACGAGCACGTTAATGATCGTCAGAACGATGGTCACCGCGTAACCTGCGAACTGGTCAGGGGAAAACAGAGAGGATTCCTCTTCCCAAGCCAGAATTTTCAGCGCTTCAAACAGCATATATACTGCTCCCTTCTATGTCCGAAAAGAATTAGCCCTTATCTGAACATGAAGATCAGGAGAAGTGCGACAACGAGTGAATAGATACAAAGTGTCTCGATGAAAACGATCGCTGCAAGAAGCATGGACTGGATCTTACCGATCATTTCGGGCTGTCTTGCGCCTGCATCAAGAGCGTGGCTGGTAGCCTTACCCATTGCAAAAGCGGATCCGAGCGCGCCGCAGCTGATAGCTATGCCTGCTGCGATAGCTGCAACTGCTCTTGTCTCTATACCTGCAATAACAGCGCCTGAGATGATAGGCATGCATGCCAGTAATACACTTTCCATTTTAGAGTCCTCCTATATGTCCTTTCTTTTTTCGCAAAGTAATCAAGCGGCGGCCCGGGCCTCCTCAGTTTCCTTTTTCTTCTTGGGTTTCTTGAATTCTTCGGGGTGTTCTTCAAACTCGTGGCCTACCTCAACTATCTCTCCGATATAGCTCATCGTGAGATACGAGAAGATGACCGCCTGCAGGAGACCATCCGTTATATCAAACCAAAGTCCGACGATTCCCGGAAGAATGATCGGAACTGTTATGGAGATGAATTCCATGAATACGAATGATCCGAACACGTTACCGAAAAGCCTGAGAGCAAGAGAAGCAGGCTTGGTAATAAAATCAAGGATCTTGAACGGCAGCATTGCCTTCAGAGGCGTCGTGAGCGATACCCAGAAACCCTTGAGACCGACAAACTTGATCGAAATAGCGATAACGTAGATGATCGCAACAATTGCGCATGCGACCGGGAAACCGACGTTCTTGGCCGGAGGCGCGAATTTGAAATAGGAAATGCAGTTGCATCCGGTAATGATGATGCCGAACGTCATGATCATCGGCGCAACCTCTTCGGCTTCCTTCCTGTTCATGCCAAAGCCCATAGCCGAACTGATGATAAGATCAACCAGCATCCAAAGGATGGTCTGCTTGGTATTGGGACGGATCGTCTCTTTTCCGACCATGAGGCGGAAAACGATAACGGAAGCAATGACAGCGATCCATGTGACTATGACCGCATCGGTAATAAGGACCTTAAAGTTCCCTATGTCAAAATATTTCTGGACCTGCAGGATACCCTCACTGATCTCTGCACCTATATCACCTGGCTTAAACGCCTCGGCGAACTTGGTGCAAAATGCCTGCCAGAACTCTGATATCCAGCTTCCGGCAAAGAGCGCGACCTGTAACATATATAGATCCTCCCCCTTCTTACTCCGACATTATACACCTAAAAGGAGCAAAACGCACCAAAATAAGAGGTTAGCCGTTCCTTACTTGAAATTTTTGTCCTCTAAAGCCTTGAGCTGGTTGACGCGTTCACCGTGTCTTCCGCCTCCGAAACTGCCCTCGAAGAAGGCATCGACCATAGCGAGAGCTACGGCCTGTCCGATAACTCTTGCACCGAAGGCAAGTACGTTTGCATCGTTGTGCTCACGGCAGATCCTTGCGGTGTACTCGTTGTGGGACAGAGCGCAGCGGATCCCCTTATACTTATTACATGTGATCGAAATGCCGATGCCCGTTCCGCAGATGGCGATACCCTTCTCTGCTTTGCCGGAGAGGATGTCCTCGGCAATGAGTTCTCCTGCCTCAACCCATGAATAAGGCTGGTCTGCAGTGGTAGCGCCTCTTTCAATGACTTCGATGCCCTTTTCCTTGAGATGAGCAACGACCTTCTGTCTTAAATCGTAACCTGCGTGATCAGAACCGATTGTAACTACCATATGTATGTGCCTCCGAATA
>JAFTHD010000140.1 GCA_017457585.1 Bacillota bacterium
CAGCAGAATATCCGCTCTCTTATCTGCGCTGGCAGAGATGTCGGCCATGAGTGTCTTCGCTGTTTCCAGAGTCTCGAGAACAGTGACCTCAGAACCCCTGTATCTTTCAAGCTCTTCAACAAGCCTGCTGTTCTCTTCCTTTGTCTGGCGAAGCTCGTCGATCACTCTTTCGTAATCGGTTATGATCTCGTTGAGAAACTTCTCGACTTCCTCTTCCTTATAGCCTCTGACGCCTCTTGAGAACTGCTTTTCCTGAATATCAATAGGTCTAATCATTTCCTTTCCCTCCTACTTCCAAGGGTTGAAATCATCGCTGTCCTTTCCAAAGTATGGCTTGTTCTCGCCGTCTGCTGCGATGTCAACGTTCTCAGGTGCAAAAATGAATATGTTGTTTGCAACCTTCTGAACGTTGCCGTTGAGCGCATAAGTAGCTCCGCCTAAGAAGTCAAAGATCTTCCTTCCGGTGTCGCTCTCAAGCTTCTCCAGGTTGACGATGATAGGCTTCCTGCTCTTCAGGCTGTCCACCAGCTTCGGACATTCATCGAATCCTTTTGGCTCGATCACTACCAGCTTAAATGCTGTAGTGATTGCTTTCACTGTCTGATTGCTCATAGGTACCACGTTGCTGCTGTCATACTTTCTCGCAGCCTTGGCCTTCTCGGCCTCTCTCCTCTCATAGTAATTTGGTCTGTAATCTTCCTCGACTACTTCGTATTCATCTTCTTCATACTCTTCTTCGATTCCTACTAAGTCCTTGAACTTGCTAAAAACTCCCATGTTTTCCTCCTGACAAAATAATTATATAACTTACGCGTTCTGCTTACTGTAATCTCTTTCACCGAAAATGGCGCTTCCGACTCTCACCAGGTTAGAACCTGCCTCGATTGCAACCGGGAAGTCATGCGACATTCCCATGGAAAGATATGCAAAGTCCAGTCTCGGATGTTCAATACCGCCGAATCGATCATACTGCTCCTTAACCTGTGAGAAATATATCTTAATATCCTCAGGGTCGTCCGCCTTAGGAGCTACGCACATAAGCCCTCTTATTCTGATGTTCTCACACTGCTCGAGAATATCGTTTATTAGCCCTTCCGTCTCTTCCAGACTGATGCCGAACTTGCTCTCCTCCTGGGCGGAATTCACCTGCAGGAGTATATCCATAGTCAGATCCTTTGCAGCTGCCCTCTTGTTGATCTCCTTTGCAAGCTTCAGCGAGTCCACGGAGTGAATCATATCGACCTTGTCGATGATGTACTTCACCTTGTTCGTCTGCAGATGGCCTATCATATGCCATTTAACAGGCTTGATGTGTTCGTACTTGTCCATGATCTCCTGGACCTTATTCTCTCCGATATCCGTTACACCTGCATCGATTGCGATATTTATCTCCTCGGGGGTTCTCGTCTTGCTTACTGCGCAAAGCGTCACGTCCTCTCTTTTCCTGCCGCACCCTTCTGCAGCCTGCCTTATCTTCTCATCTACTGCTTCAAGATTCTTCCTTATGTCTTCCAAGATAAATACCTCCCTGTGAGACAAATGATACTTTCTTACGACTTATGACTACTTGTTCTCTTCTTCCTTCTTCAGCGCATTCTCCGGATGCCTCAGAACTTTATCATACACGTTGACCGTGTTCACCTGATTCCCTTCATCATCGTAGAAGGTGGTATCCTTGAGAACAGAATCTATTCCATCCGTCGATATGATCTTTATCGGAGTAAATTTGTTGACTCCGTTTTTATTGACCACGTATACGCCCTTGACCCCGTCTTTTTCGATAATGCATTCATTGTTTACAATCAGGCCTTCATCCGCTCTTGTGACCACCTGCATTTCAACGCTTCTCGTATCCGTGAAATTTTCATAGTACACATCGAGACTGAATATGACCCTTGACGAGGTACTCTCCTCTATCACTGAGTAAACCTTAGCCGAAAGAGATGCGTCCGGGAACTGGAGCGTCACCTTCGTTCCTTCCGGATAGTGCTCCGAATCCGCCTTATCCATCCAGCATAAGACGAACCATTCATCATCTCCCGAAACCTTGTACACCGGCTCACCTTTACTGATGGATGATCTGTCCAGATTCGCCTTCTTGAAGGAATAGCTTTCCAGGGTCTCCCGTTCAAGCTTCGTCATGTTCTTCTTGGTAAACACACCCTCATACCCGTCGATGGACAGGCTGAATACTCCGCTTATAGGGGCTTTATAGCTGCTGGTGACCTTATCGTAATCTGCCAGCATGTCCGTATACTCGCTGAATCTGTTGTCGCGATTATCTTTGCTGCTGTCGGACTTGACCTTGCAGAGTTTATGCCCCTTCTTGACTACGGTACCCACTTCTTCCTTGTATTCGATGTCTCCCGACTCGTCTGCGATGCATACGTATTCATCCTTTACAAGGTATCCGGTGGTCTCACACGTCAAAGCCAGGTTGCCCACCTGGAGCACCTGGGTAGTTTCAAAAATTCCCGTAACCTTCGGAAGTACCTGAACAACGATATATAGTATAAGCAGTATGACGATATATATGAGTATTGCTCTTTTTGTCTTACTGGTCATTCTTATTTTCATGGGTTTATTTTACACTAAACGGGCAAACCATGCAATTATTACAGCTTCCTTTTGGTGATTTCTTCTATTATTCTCTTCTCTGCCTTGGTAAATTCTCTGCCGGAATTCAAATAAGCTTCGATCATATCCGGACGCCTCTCCACTGTAAGCTCCAGCGCCCTCGCAAACTTCCACTCATCGATAAGCCTGTGGTTGCCGCTCACCAGCACCTCGGGCACATTCATACCTCTGTATTCCCTGGGTTTCGTATACTGCGGATGCTCCAAAAGACCCGAATAAACCGATTCATCGAGCGCTGAATTCTCATTTCCCAAAACGTCCGGCAGCATCCTTGCAACCGAGTCTATGAGCACCATAGCCGGCAGCTCTCCTCCTGTGAGAACATAGTCTCCTATGGAGATCTCTTCCGCATGCCAGTAGTCCAGAACTCTCTGATCCACCCCCTCATAGTGACCGCAAAGAATGACGATATCATCAAGCTGCGAAAGCTCTTTTATCTTTTTCTCATCCAATATTCTGCCTCTCGGAGACATGTATATCACTTTTTTTGAGCCTGCGTTCACGCTCTCCATAGCGCCGAAAATAGGGTCAGCCATCATCACCATTCCGCCGCCGCCTCCGAAGGGGTAGTCATCCGCCTTGTTGTGCTTGTCGTTGCTGAAGTCCCTGATGTCCGTCGTTCTGACGTTTAGTATTCCTTTTTCACCTGCTCTGCCCAGAATGCTGCCTCCTATCACAGGCTCAAACATCTCCGGAAAGAGCGTCAATACATCTATGTTCATTGCGTTCTTTTCGTATCCCGTGGCGAAGGGTTAATTGAGCTCCAGAAGTCCCTCTATGAGTCTTACGGTTATTACCCTTTTTTCGCCGTCAATTTCCGGCACGAACTGTTCCACCTTCGGGATCAGTACCAGTCTGCCGTCTTCAGTCTTTACTTCAAAGATATCCTGTGCCGTGTTCTGGATCACGTCGTTCACAACGCCGATGTCCGATCCCTCCTCCGACACGACCTTCATTCCTATTAAATCGCGAACGTAAAACACACCTTCCTCAAGTTCCGGAAGATCCGACTCCGTCACGTAGATAAACCTGCCCTTCGCAAGCTCCGCACCACTTCTGTCATCTATTCCTTTCAATTTGAGAACCACCATGTTCTTCTGGGTACGAACATGCTCAACTTTGCAGAGTTCATCGTCCATATATATCAGCTTCGTGTCTCTGTATATCTGATCGCTGTCGGAATAGTTGTAGACTTTCAGTTCTCCCCTTATGCCAACTGCGTTTACAACTTTTCCTATCAAAATCTTCTCCATGCCACTCCTTATAATGACGTCCTGAAAAAAACAGAGGCACATGAAAAACATGTGCCTGCACCATACGTCTTATTGAACTATTTCAACTACTACCGCGGTATTAGCCTTGGTTGCTGCTGCCTTGACAACGGTTCTGATTGCCTTGGCGATTCTCCCCTGTTTGCCTATGACCTTACCCATATCATCAGGGGCTACCTTAAGCTCAATAACAGTAGTACCCTCTGACAGTTTCTCAGATACTTCAACTGCCTCAGGATGTTCAACGAGTGACTTTGCAATCGCACTGACTAATTCTACCATTATTATTTTCACCGCTTTCTTATAAAATACCTGCGTTCTTGAAAAGTCTCTTCACTGTATCTGTAGGCTGCGCGCCTGTTCCCAGCCACTTCTTTGCCTTCTCTTCATCGATCTTGATGTCAGCAGGTTCCTTCATTGGATCGTAGTAACCCAGTTCCTCGATGAACTTACCGTCTCTCGGTGCTCTGGCGTCTGCTGCCACGATACGATAGAAAGGCTTCTTGTGAGCTCCCATTCTCTTAAGTCTGATCTTTACCATTTGTTATTTCCTCCTGAAATTTAGTTTAATTAATAATGATCTTATTTATCTGTCAGGTTAAAATCCCCCGAACATTCTATTTAACTTGCTTCCCTTGGTATTGATGCCCTTCATCATCTTCTTGGCCTCTTCATACCTCTTGACCAGCTGGTTGATCTTTGAAACCGGCTGTCCGCAGCCTGCAGCGATCCTGCGTCTTCTGCTGGCGTTAAGTATCTTAGGATCTTCACGCTCTTCTCTCGTCATGGACTGGATGATAGCCTCGAACTGAACGAATTCCTTTTCGGATTTCTCAGCGTCAAACCCTTTTAGCTGTCCCTGATTCATACCCGGGAGCATGCTCATCATCTTAGCGATACCGCCCATCTTCCTGATCTGACCCATCTGCTCCAGGAAGTCCTCCAGTGTAAAGGCGTTCTTACGAAGCTTCCTCTCCAGCTCTGCCGCCTTCTTCTCATCGACTTCCTCTGCTGCCTTCTCGATGAGGGTGAGCATATCGCCCATCCCCAGGATTCTGCTGGCCATCCTCTCCGGATGGAAAGGTTCCAGGGCGTCAAACTTCTCGCCCATGCCGACGAACTTGATCGGTCTTCCCGTCACCTTCTTGGTGGAAAGTGCGGCACCGCCTCTCGAGTCGCCGTCCATCTTTGTCATGATGATGCCATCGATGCCCAGCCTGTCATTGAAGCCTTCTGCTGCATTCACCGCATCCTGACCTGTGAGCGCGTCCACAACCAGGAGTATCTCGTGAGGCTTAATCGCCTTCTTGAGCACTTCCAGCTCAACCATAAGTTCTTCATCGATCTGAAGACGACCTGCCGTATCCACGATGAGAACGTTGCATCCCTGACGCTCCGCTTCCTTTATGGCAGCGAGGGCGATCTTGTCAGGCTCCTTTGACTCCCTCATAGTAAATACAGGCGTATCCACCGTCTTACCCACAACTTCCAGCTGATCAATGGCTGCCGGCCTGTAAATGTCGCAGGCGCAGAGCATCGGCTTCTTGCCGTTTTTCTTAAGATAATTTGCCAGCTTACCGCAGGTGGTGGTCTTACCGGTACCCTGCAGGCCTACCATCATGTATACGGTAAACCCTTTCGGTGAATACGTGAGCTTGCTGTTGGCACCGCCCATGAGAGCAACCAGCTCGTCATTTACGATCTTAATCACCTGCTGACCCGGAGTCAGGCTGCCCATAACCTCTTCTCCGAGAGCCTTCTCCTTGACGGATGCTACGAACTCTCGTACAACCTTGAAGTTGACATCAGCCTCAAGAAGTGCAAGTTTAACTTCTCTCATGGCTGCATTAATATCAGCTTCCGTCAGGCTTCCTTTGCCCTTCAGTCCTTTGAAGACGTTTTGAAGTTTTTCAGACAATCCTTCAAATGCCATGGATCAATCCTCCATTTTATCTATAATGACTCTGACAGTTTCAAGTTCCCTGACGGTCTCTTCAACCGGCTTACCACCTTTCTCAGACTTGAGGTCGGAGATAAGTCCATCTATAATTCCGTCAATCTTATCTATAGCTGCGCTTGTAGCACCTAATTTGCTGACAAGCCCCAGCTTTGACTCATACTCGTTTAAGGATTTTGCAGCATTCTTAAGTGCATCCGATACGGCCTGCCTGCTTATACAGAACTCATCTGCGATCTCCGCAAGAGACAGATTTTCTTCGTAATAAAGCTCCATAGCTTCTCTCTGACGTTTCGTCAGAAGCTCGCCATAAAAGTCGTACAGCAGGCTTACCTGCGCAATATCATCCAATTTCATTTTCGTCACCAGATGTTAGTATAGACAAAAGCAAAGCATGTGTCAAGCTTTTTTACTTGACACATGCACATGAATGATTCTTCCGCTGAAGAAAAAGATACCTGTCCAAAAAAACGAACCAAGCGCCCGGAAGATAAAATGCAGTTCTCCATCCGTCTTCCCAACATGCAGGAATCCGTATGATGCATCTATCACCTCTCGCATATACATTTTCCAAAATATGAAATCTGACCATGCCGGTGGAATCATGTCAAACGGATAACGCACGAACAGAACGGCATATCCAAATATTAAAACTGCTGATGCGAGAATCGCAATAATCCTCTTCAATGCATCGCGCTCCGCCCTAAGATAATGGCGCATCATACTTGTTACTACCATGATAAGTGCAATAAGAAGAACCATGGCAAGCATCCATCGTATCAGAAACTTCGGCATGAAACTCCCCAGCTCACCCATCTCTGCCAGGTCCATCTTTATCATTGATGCATTAACACCCACGTCCGGACGCAGTATCGTACGATTCAGAAGATCATCATCTGCGGCAGGAATCCATATAATATGCCTGTACGAATGTGTAACACCAGCCACGTTAAACCTCTGCCCGTTGTACTCAATCTCCAGTCCCTCCACATTGCGGCTTCCAAAAAGTTCTGCCGCATCCTTGTATCCTATTATGCAGCTATTCCTTTCATCCCACGTAAGTACATGCACATCAGAGAGAAGAAGCGATGAAACACCGCATCCTTTTAGCACGCAGGTTTTTACATCTGTTTCAATCTCAGGTGAATGTATATTGACACCGTTTGATACACTATAAAAAAGCAACGTAGCATCTTTTATACCGTCTGAAATAAACTCCTTAGCCTGACTGCACGTAATTCCACCATCCTTTTCAGCGTTAATATAGTACAAGTC
>JAFTHD010000141.1 GCA_017457585.1 Bacillota bacterium
GTAGGTGCAAAGATAAACGGCAAGATAGTGACCATAGATCATCAGCTTGAAAACGGCGATATCATCGAGATCGTCACGAATCCGAACGCCGTAGGTCCGAGCATCGACTGGCTCAAGATCGCCAAGTCCAGCACCGCCAGAACCAAGATACGTCAGTGGCTCAAAAAAGAGAACAAGACGGATTCTGTTGACAAGGGTAAGGATCTCTTCGACAAATACATCAGAAAGAAGGGCAGTGACCCGAGAGAACTTCTCAAAAATTCGAACGTAAACAGGCTCGTAAAGGAACTGGAATATAAAAATTCCGATGAACTTTATACCCAGCTTGCAAACGGCGGAAACCTTCAGACCAAGGTCTACAACCTGCTCATGTCCTATGAGAAGGAGAAGAGAGAAGAGGAAGAAGCCGAACAGGAAAAGACGCTGCTCCAGAACCTGAGGGAGATGAGCGAACGGGTCGAGAAGCGCCTGCAGAACGTGAAGAAGCACGAAGACAATTCCGGCGTAGTCGTTGAAGGCGTTGATAACCTGATGATCAGAATCGCACACTGTTGTTCCCCTGTGCCGGGAGATGAAATCATCGGGTACATCACCAAGGGAAGAGGCATAACGGTCCACAGAAAGGATTGCGATAACATCAGATCCATTCCTGAAGACGAAAGAGCAAGATGCATAGACGTCGAGTGGGATCAGAATCTGAATGAGAACAACACTTATATAACGGATATTTCCATTATAGCAAAGGATCAGAAGCGTATGATATCAAACATCAGCAAAGTCTGTGATGATATTGACGTAAGAATAGATGGGCTTCAGGCAAAAGCCGATAAAGAAGACAGAATTAGAATCGAACTGATACTCGGTATTAGGGATAAGAGTCAGGTGGAGAAGATCTGCAGATCCCTTAAAAGTATCCCTGGTATCATAGACGCATATAGAGCAAAGGCATGAGAGCAGTAATACAGAGAGTTTCAAAGAGCAGCGTAACCGTTGACGGCAAAGTCACGGGGCGCACGGATAGAGGACTTATGGTTCTCATAGGCGTCGCAAAGGGTGACGGAGAAAAGGACGCCAGATACATTGCTGACAAGATTTCAGGTCTTCGTATCTTCGAGGACGAAGAGGAAAAGATGAACCTGAGCGTTGCAGACGTAGGCGGAAGCGTGCTGGCGGTATCACAGTTTACCTTGCTTGCAGACGCGAGAAAGGGCAGGCGCCCCAGCTTTACAGGCGCCGAGTCTCCGGAGGAGGCCGACAGATTGTATAACCTGGTCTGCGACATGATTAGAGGGAACGGTCTTCACGTTGAAACGGGCGTATTTCAGACCCACATGGACGTAGAAATCCATAATGACGGGCCCGTTACCATACTTTTAGACAGCAAAAAGGATTTTTAACAGTGGTATTACAGAGAGTTTAACAGAGGAGAGACAAATGAACATTTCCAGCTATGCGTGTTCACCCTATCAGACAAATTCATACCTGCTGACAGACGAGGAAATGGGACTCGGAATCATCGTGGATCCGGGCGGATACGTTCCTCAGCTGACGGAAGCTGCAAGAAATGCAGGTGTTGACATAAAATATATTATTTTAACTCATGGACATTCGGATCACAGGGCAGGTCTGGACAACTACAAAGCCGATTTCCCTGATGCGAAGGTGGTCGTTTACGAGCTGGAAGCCCCAACGATCCCAGGTCCTACAGAGTTTGGCAACTATGTGAATACGGTTCCCGATACCCTTGTTAAGGACGGGGAGGAACTGAACCTTGGAAGGCTTACGTTAAAGTGCCTCTTCACACCGGGTCATACGCCGGGCGGAATGTGCGTTTATATTCCGGAGATCAAAGTGCTCTTCAGCGGAGATACCCTCTTCAGACAGTCCATCGGAAGGACCGACTTCCCGGGTGGCTCCCTGAGAGATATCGACAGGGCAATCAAAAAACAACTCTATACGCTGCCTGATGACACGCAGGTATTCCCGGGTCACATGGGACCTACCACAATAGGCTTCGAAAAGGAGAACAATCCGTTTGTCTTCCTATAAGTTTTTCTTCAGAAATTTACAGAATATCAATCAATACGAAGAACTGATCAAAGTTTTCCTGCAGCCGTCGGAATACGAGATAACAGAGGATGAGTCTGAGGCGGACAGAATATTTTCTTTTGAGGGCGATAAGGATGCACTCAAGCGAGAGATATACGGCCTTTTGTCGTCCGTCACGGGCAAAAGTCCCAAGTGGGGCATACTCACCGGTATCAGGCCGGTAAAGCTTGCAGGCGAACTGTTGGACGAGTATAGAGACGCTGATCATGTCAGGCAAATCTTGAGCGAACGCTACCTTCTTCATGAAAGCAAGCAGAGGCTCGTCACGGATATTCTGAATTACCAGCGCAAACAGCTTGGTAAGCCGGACAGGGATTCCTTAAGCGTATACGTGGGAATACCATTTTGTCCGACGAGATGTTTATACTGCTCCTTTACTTCAAACCAGGTTGGGGATGAGGAGATGGAGCGGTATTTAGGTGCGCTGCTAAAGGAAATTGAATACTGCGGCAGAGCTGCCGAGGCTGATGGATTTCACGTGGAGTCAGTTTACATAGGAGGCGGCACGCCGACCAGCCTCTCTGCGGAGCAGCTTGATGTTCTTCTCACGGCCATAGAAGATAGCTTCGATTTATCCGGGGCGAGGGAGTTTACAGTCGAAGCAGGAAGGCCTGATACGATTACGGCTGAAAAGCTTACGGCGCTGAAGGATCACGGCGTTGGCAGGATCAGCATCAACCCTCAGTCCATGAAGCAGGAGACGCTGGAGCTCATAGGCAGGCGCCACGACACGGAACAGGTGAGGGAAGCCTTCCGACTTGCAAAAGAATCGGAGATAGGCTCCGTAAACGCTGATCTTATCGCAGGGCTTCCGGGAGAGGACCTGCCAGACTTTGAGAGAAGCCTTGGAGAGATAATAAATCTGGGAGCAGACAACATCACTCTGCATACTTTGGCGGTAAAGAGAGCGTCCAGGCTGAAGGAGCAGGATGAGCACTTCAACTACAGGGATGAAGAACTGAGGGAGAGCATGCTCACCCTTGCCAGGGAGAAACTGCGGGCAGAGGGATACCTGCCGTACTACCTTTACAGACAGAAGCACACGTCGGGGAACACCGAGAACATCGGATACTGCAGGGAAGGTCACATTTCCACCTACAATGTCCGCATTATGGAGGAAGCCCAGTCCATACTGGCCATGGGCGCAGGGGGAATCAGCAAGATCTATTTCCCTGATGAAAACAGGCTGGAACGTGTGGCCAACGTTTCAAATTACGAGATATACATCGAGAGAATCGATGAGATGATAGAACGCAAGAATAAAGGATTCTTCGGAGTCCGAGACACCGGGAGGTAAATCATGCTTACGAAAGCACCAAAGGGAACAAAGGACATGATGCCTGAAGAGGCATACAAGTGGCAGTACATCGAGGAGAAATTCACGGAGATCTGCAATCTTTACGGTTTTAAGGAGATAAGAACGCCTATATTTGAGCATACGGAGCTCTTCCAGAGAGGCGTTGGAGATACAACGGATATCGTACAGAAGGAGATGTATTCCTTCCAGGACTACGGCAAGAGAGATATTACCCTCAAACCGGAGGGCACTTCACCGGTAGTCAGGGCATTCGTGGAGCACAAGCTTTTCGCAGGCCCTCAGCCTCATAAGTTCTTCTACAATACGCCATGCTTCCGATACGAGAAGCCTCAGGCAGGAAGGCTGAGGGAGTTCCACCAGTTCGGTATCGAGACCTTCGGCTCCAACGACATGATGGCGGATGCGGAGATTATCTGTCTCGCGCAGGATTTCCTGAAGAAGATGGGAATTACGGATATCGAGCTTAGAATCAACAGCGTAGGATGTCCTAAGTGCCGCAAGAATCACAGGGCTGCCCTCAGGACGTTCCTGGAGCCAAAATACGATGAACTCTGCGACACCTGCAAGGACAGATACGATAAGAACCCGATGAGGATTCTCGACTGCAAGTCGCCGATCTGTCAGGATCTGGTCAAGGGAGCACCGATGATGCTGGATCACCTCTGTGACGAGTGCGCAGAGGCCTTTGAAAGCCTGAAGAGAAACCTGGATGCCCTCGGCGTTGCGTACGTGGTTGACCCGGGAATCGTAAGAGGTCTTGATTATTACACGAAGACCGCCTTTGAATTCGTAACCACTGCCATCGGAGCACAGGGAACGGTCTGCGGAGGCGGCAGGTACGATCATCTAGTAGAGGAAATCGGCGGACCGGAGACTCCGGGCGTCGGCTTTGGACTGGGCAAGGAGAGACTCCTGCTCACCATGGAAGCGTGTGGATTCGAAATTCCGGAGCCGGCAGGCGCAGAGGTATTCATCGCAGTCATGGGCGATGAGGCAAAGGCAGCAGGTCTTAAGCTAATGGGCGAGATGAGAGAAGCCGGAATCAGCGTTCAGATGGACGTGATGGGAAGAAATATCAAGAACCAGTTTAAGTTCGCAAATCGTATCGGCGCTGCAAAGACCATCGTGATCGGCGCGGACGAGATCGCTTCCAACAAGTTCGCCATCAAGGACATGGAGTCAGGCGAACAGGTGGAAGTGCCTATGGAAAAGATTATTGAAGAGGTTACGAAATAGATAGTCAGGCAGGGAGAAGGACATGAAAGTACTGAAGAGAACGCACATGTGCGGTGAGCTTAGAAAAGAAAACGTTGGTGAAAAGGTTGTGCTCAACGGGTGGATTCAGAAGAGGAGAAACCTGGGCGGACTGATTTTTTGCGATGTAAGGGATAAGACGGGAATCTCACAGGTGGTATTCGACGACAAGATTCCGCAGGAACTCTTTGACAAGGCGGATACGCTGAGAAGCGAGTACGTGGTAGGCGTTACGGGAACCGTCAAGGAAAGGGAATCGAAGAACCCGGATCTTCCTACGGGAGATATCGAGATCTTTGCAGAGGACCTTGTGATATACTCCAAGTCTGAGACGCCGCCTATCTATATCAAGGACGACGATAAGGTTGACGACAACCTGAGGCTTAAGTACCGATATCTCGACTTGAGAAAGAAAAAGATGCAGGACAATCTGGCATTCAGGGCGAAGCTTACGAATCTGGCGAGGGCTTACTATGCAGAAAACGGCTTCACGGAAGTGGAGACACCTATGCTCATCAAGTCAACGCCTGAAGGCGCAAGGGATTACCTGGTTCCCAGCAGGGTAAACCAGGGGCATTTCTATGCGCTTCCTCAGTCACCGCAGACCTTCAAGCAGCTTCTCATGGTAGGCGGTACGGACAGGTACTTCCAGATTGCAAAGTGCTTCAGAGATGAGGACCTGAGAGCCGACAGACAGCCGGAGTTCACCCAGATAGACCTGGAGATGTCATTCGTAAACGTGGATGACGTGATCGAAGTTCAGGAAGGCTTCTTAAAGCGGGTATTCAAGGAACTGAAGGGCATAGACATTGAGACACCGTTCCCGAGGATGACCTGGGATGAGGCCATGGAGCGCTACGGAAGCGACAAGCCGGATACAAGATTCGGATTCGAACTGCAGGATATAACGGGACTTGTAAAGGACAGCGAGTTCAAGGTGTTCACGGACGCCATCGAAGCTGGCGGCAGCGTAAGGGCAATCTGCATCACAGGCGGAGCACCTGTATACACGAGAAAGAAGATCGATAAGCTCACCCACGACGTGAAGAGTTACGGCGCTAAGGGCATGGTTTGGATCAAGGTAGGCGACGGTGAGATCAGCTCCTCTGTAAATAAGTTCTTCAGTCAGGAACAGCTTTCGGATATTGCTGAGGCAGTAGGCGCAGGCAAGGATGACCTGATCCTCATCATTTCAGATAAGAACAAGGTTGTATTCGACAGCCTTGGCTTCCTGAGAAGACACATCGCAGGGGAGATGGGACTCCTTGACGACAACAAGTTCAACCTTCTCTGGGTAGTTGACTTCCCGCTCTTCGAGTACGACGAAAAGGAAGACCGGTGGTCGGCAATGCACCATCCGTTCACTTCACCGAGAGAAGAGGACGCAGAGCTGCTCAAGACGGACCCTCACGCATGCAAAGCGAACGCCTACGACATCGTGCTCAACGGTGTTGAGCTGGGCGGCGGAAGCATAAGAATACACGACAGGGAAATGCAGGAAGACATGTTCAGAGCGCTCAATATGGGCGACGAAGAGATCAACGAAAAGTTCGGTTTCCTCGTTGAAGCATTCAAGTACGGAGCACCGCCTCACGGCGGACTGGCATACGGCCTGGACAGACTGATCATGCTCCTGACAGGTGAAAAGTCCATCCGAGAGGTAATCGCCTTCCCGAAGAACCAGAATGCGCAGTGCATGGTAAGTGAGGCGCCCGGCGTTGTTGATGAGGCGCAGCTTGCAGAGCTGGGACTGAAGCTGGATATAACGGAAGACTGATGACCATGAAAAGGATTGGCATTTTCGGCGGGTCCTTCGACCCGGTTCACATCGGCCACATAAGCCTTGCAAAGGACGCACTCAATCAGTGCCAGCTGGAGAAGGTGATTCTCATTCCAGCCAAAACCCAGCCCTTTAAGGCAGGGAAGAAGGTGACGCCTGCAGCGGACAGGATGGCAATGGTAAGCCTTGCCATAGAGGACGAACCCCACCTTGAACTTTCGGACTACGAGGTTCATTCCGGCGAAGTTTCATACACCTACCTGACCATGAGGGAAATGAGACTGCTGTACCCGGGAGACGAACTCTTCTTTATCACGGGCACCGACTCCTTTCTCATGATTGAGAAGTGGAGGGAGTCAGAGGAGCTGCTTAAAAATTATTCCTTCATCATTGGCTCAAGGCCGGGCTATAGAGACGATGAACTGGATGAGTGCATGGAGGATCTGCAAAGGCGATACGGTACAAAGGCTGTGAAGATTCACAACACGAAGATAGATATTTCCTCCACCGATGTGAGGAAGATTGCAGGCGAGGGGAAATCCCTCGAGAATCTCGTGCCTGAATCCGTTGCCGACTACATAAGGGAAAGACATTTATATCTTGAACATGATGACGAATTACTTTCAGATAAAACACGATCTTGAGGATTATCTCAGAGAAAATCTCAAGCAGTCGAGACTGGAGCATACCTACAGAGTTGCAGAAGAGGCGGTGAAGCTTGCAAAGATCTGGGGTGAAGACCCTGCGAAAGCTGAACTTGCCGCACTCTTTCACGACGCCTACAGAAACATAAACTGGGGCCAGCTTTGTGAGTATGTGAACAGGTTCGGACTGGAAGCGCGGTATAAGGACAGCATCAACCTGGCTCACAGCAAGATCGCTGCGGCTGCCATGAGAGAGATCTGGGGAATCGAGGATAAGGACATGATCAATGCCGTTTCCTATCACACGACAGGCAGAGCAGGGATGTCACTCCTGGAGAAGATCATTTTTGTAGCCGATGCGGCAGAACCCGGGAGAACCTATCCCGGTGTAGATAAAATAAGGGGTGCACTTGGAGAGAGTATCGACAGGGCATGCCTCATATCCCTCGAAGGAATGATGGGATTCCTGGAGGGACAGGGTGCATCGATTGACCCTGATACCATAAGTGCGAGAGACTATTTGGAGGAACATTGATGGAATCAAAAGAAATGGCAATCAGAATTGCTAAACAGCTTGACAGCAAGAAGGCGCTGGATGTTACGATTATCGACATTCTGCCCAAGTCGTCTTTTGCTGATTATTTCGTGCTGGCAACGGGAGCAAGCGGCAGACAGCTGGGCTCTCTCGTGGACTACGTGGAAGACGTTCTTGAGCCTGAAGGCGTATTTCCGAAGGGCGTGGAAGGTCAGGAATCCACTGGCTGGATTCTCATGGATTACGGCGATGTGATTGTAAACATCATGAGCAGCGACATGAGAGACAAGTACAATCTTGAAAAGGTATGGGGAGATTGCGAAACCCTTGATTTTGAATAAACTGGAGGATAGATATGTTAGAGAAGTACAATTTCGGAGAAATTGAAAAGAAGTGGCAGAAGAAATGGGAAGATCAGAACGCTTTCAAGGTTACCGAAGACAAGGATAAGGAAAAGTACTATGTACTGGAAATGTTCCCTTATCCGTCGGGCAAGCTTCACATGGGACACGTCAGAAACTATTCCATAGGCGACGTGCTCGCCAGATATAAGAGAATGAAGGGCTTTAACGTGCTCCATCCTATGGGATACGACTCCTTCGGACTTCCTGCAGAGAACGCTGCAATCAAGAACGGCACACCTCCTGCTGAATGGACCTTTGCCAACATGGACGAGATGAATAGACAGCTTAAGGAGCTGGGTCTTTCATACGACTGGGACAGGGAAGTTGCCACCTGCAAGCCTGACTACTACAGATGGATGCAGTGGATATTCATTCAGTTCTACAAGAAGGGACTGGCATATAAGAAGGATAACCCTGTAAACTGGTGCCCGAGCTGCCAGACGGTACTCGCCAACGAGCAGGTGGTGGACGGCAAGTGCGAGAGATGTAAATCTCCTGTTACGAAGAAGAGCCTTTCACAGTGGTACTTCAAGATCACCGATTACGCAGACAGACTTCTCGCCAATTTAGATGAACTTCCAGGCTGGCCTGAGAAGGTA
>JAFTHD010000142.1 GCA_017457585.1 Bacillota bacterium
ACCAACGAAATATCCAAACTGGGCAGAGCACCCCAGGGCGTTAAGATTATGAGAACCAGTGACGATACGGACATCATCTCCATCGCCAAGATGATCCGTGAGGAAGATCACGAAAAGTACGTGATTCACGCCAAGAAAAAAAAGGCGGCGGTGAAGAGACAGAAGCTGGAAAAGAAGAAAGAAGAGGCAGAGGAAGAAGAAAAGGGTGACGATTCCGAGCAGATAAAGCTTGACATATAGCAGTGCGCTAATGAACCCATCACATGAGGAAAGGAAAATCAAGATATGAAAAGAGTATTTTCTGGTGTTCAGCCTACGGGCAACATCCACCTGGGAAATTACCTTGGAGCGCTCAAACAGTTCGTTGAGCTTCAGGAAGATCATGAATGCATATACTGCATCGTAGACGAGCATGCCATAACGGTACCGCAGGATCCAAAGGAACTGAGAAAACACATTTTGGACGTGGCAGCGCTCTATTTGGCCATCGGCATCGATCCGAAGAAGTCCATCATCTTCGTGCAGTCGAGCGTTTCGGGCCATGCGGAGCTTGGATGGATTTTAAACTGCAACAGCTATACAGGCGAGCTGAGTAGAATGACCCAGTTCAAGACGAAGAGCGGCGGTCACGAATCAGTAGGAACCGGGCTTCTTACATACCCGGTGCTCATGGCTGCAGACATACTCCTCTACGACACGGATGTAGTTCCTGTAGGAAACGACCAGAAGCAGCACATCGAACTTTGCAGGGATATAGCCCAGAGGGTGAACAACAAGTACAAGAAGACTTTCGTGGTTCCGGAAGGCAGGTTCATGAAGGCCGGCGCAAGGATTATGTCCCTGGACGACCCGACCTCAAAGATGAGCAAGAGCGCAGAAAACATCCACTCGAGGATTTCTCTTCTGGATGAGGACAGCAAGATAAAGAAGTCCATCATGAGGGCGACTACGGACAGCGACGGCGAAATCAGATTTGATCCTGAGAACAAGCCGGGCGTCAGCAATCTGCTTACGATTTACGGAGCCCTATCCGGAAGAACCATCGAGGACGTTGAGGCTGAGTTTAAAGGTTCAGGATACGGTGACTTCAAGAAGGCACTCGTGGCAGTGACCCAGGAAGCACTGGCACCGATCAAGGCAAACTTCAACGAAATCCGAGAGTCGGAAGAGCTGATTAAGATCCTTCAGGATGGAGCAGAACGTGCAAACGTTATCGCAGAAAAGACGATGAAGAGAGTTAGAGACAGATTTGGTCTCGGACTCGGAATTTAAGGATAGCAGGGGAAATGAGAACTTTATACCTTGAATGCAACATGGGAGCCGCAGGAGATATGCTTACTGCGGCCCTTCTTGAATTAACGGAAGACAAAGAGCAAATCGTAGCGGAGCTGAACGACATGGGCATACCGGGAGTGGAATTCCGCGCCGTTCCAAGTTCGAAGTGCGGCGTTGTGGGAACACACATGGAGGTTACGGTGGACGGCATCAGTGAGACGGTGATCGATGTGGATGAGCACAATCACGCAGATCCCCATCCTCATGTGCACACCCACGAGCATGGACATAATCACTCGCACGAGCACACGCATTCGCACGAACACAATCACACGCACAGCCACGATCAGGCGCACAGCCACGACCATGACCACTCGCATTCGCACAGTGAACATGAAGATGGCCGCGTGCACTCCCATGCTTTAGATGAAGACTGGGGGCAGCCGCACACCCACGAGCACAGCCACGAACATTCACATGAGCACACACACGACCATGATCACACGCATTCGCACGACCACGACCACAATCACGACCATGGCCACGATTATTCACACGAGCATGGACACGAGCATTCACATGAGCACGGACATTCGCATGAGAACGGACACAGCCATAGCCACCGGGGCATGGGCGAGATTAACGAAATCATCGCAGGCCTTAACCTTCCGGAGCAGGTGAAGAAGGACGCATCGGCAATTTACGAAATCATCGCCCAGGCGGAGTCTCACGTACACGGCGAACCTGTGGACAAGATCCATTTCCACGAAGTCGGCAACATGGATGCCATCGCAGATGTGACGGCGGCAGCCCTTTTGATGAACAAGATACGTCCGGATAAGGTAATCGTATCACCGATCAACACAGGCCATGGACAGGTCAAGTGCGCCCACGGCATCATCCCCGTTCCGGCACCTGCGACTGCCCACATTTTGCAGGGCATTCCGACGTACAGCAACTGGGTCAAGGGAGAACTCCTGACGCCTACCGGAGCAGCCATCTTAAAATATTATGCCGATGAGTTCGGACAGAAACCGATCATGGCTGCAGACAAGACCGGATACGGCATGGGAACGAAGGACTTTGAAGCTGCCAACTGCGTGAGAGCCTTTATCGGTAAGGGGGAGGACAGCACGGATTCTGTAGTTGAACTTTCCTGCAATGTGGACGACATGACGGGTGAAGAGATCGGCTACGCCATCGAAAAACTCATGGAGGGCGGCGCGCGAGACGCCTTTGCAGCACCTGTAATCATGAAAAAATCGAGGCCTGGACACGTGATAACTGTAATCGCAAGTCCGGAGGATAAAGAGCAGATTGTCAGACTGATCTTCAAGGTTACGACGACCATAGGCATCAGGGAGACGCTGCACCCCAGGTATGTTCTTGACAGACAGGTTTGTGAACTGGACACGGAATTTGGCAAAGTACGATGCAAGGTTTCCGAAGGCTACGGCGTCAGAAGAGAGAAACTGGAATACGACGATATAGCGAAGATTGCAGATGAAAATGATCTTAGCATCGCGCAGGTGAGAGAAAGACTGAGAAAGTAGGTGACACAATGAAAAAGATACTGTTCGTCGATGCCAGCGTAAGAGAGGAGTCGCGGACGAGAGAGCTGGCTGTCCATCTTGTGAGGAAGCTGCGAGGCGAAGTCGAGACGGTGAGACTGATCGATGAAGAGCTGCCGGTGCTGGACGAAAGACTTCTCGCCTGGAGAAACGATGCCTGTGAAAAGGGCGACTACGGCAGCAAATACTTCAGGTATGCGCATCAGTTCAAGGAGGCAGACTATATCGTTGTTGCCGCTCCTTACTGGGATCTCAGTTTTCCGGCAGCCTTAAAGAACTACGTGGAGAACATAACGATTAACGGCCTTACCTTCAAATACGATGAGGAAGGTCATCCTGTAGGACTCTGCAAAGGCAGTAAACTGTATTACGTGACGACGAGCGGCGGACCATTCCTCTTTCCGGAGTTCAGCAGCGGCTACATGAAGGCCATGGCATGTGGGATGTTCGGCGTAGCAGACTTTGCCTGCATAGCCGCGGAGAATCTCGACGTAATCGGAACGGACGTTGATAAGGTGATGGCAGAAGCCAAAGAAGTTATCGACGAGCAGATCCCGTACTGAGCGCAGCGCAGGACTTAGGCACGTATTAAAAACAGATACTCTTGCAACAGGTTATCATATATGATAACCTGTTTTTGGTGATAGAAATGAAAAAAGACAAACTGAGAAAAAAGATTTCTGCGTTACTCGCAGAGGAACGATACGAAGCCGAAGTGAGCCAGAAAGAACTGGCTCAGCGTTTGGGTACTCAGAAGTCCAACATTTCGCGCATAGAGCAGGGAAGACAGAACATATCGGTAGACTATGTGCAGGCAATTGCCGACGCACTGAACCTAAGCGTCTCATTCGTTATAAGTGACAGCATCTCGCAGTACGGGGATACGGGCGTTTACATCCTCAAACTCTATGATGAGGATTTGATCAAATTCAGACTTACAAGGGGAACAGCGCTGGCGTGCGAACTTTTGTGGGTTAAGGAAGACAGAAAGCATGTATTTCCTTTGGATCTTCAGGTCACTGGACAAGGCATGATTGAATGGCTTAAAGCCAGGATTATTCCGCCAAACAGAGAGCTGGTTGGAAGTATATTAAATTCTCTTGGGCTGAATATAAACGACGTCAAGGGCATCGTGGATGTATGCATGGGACTTTCCTTAAACGACAGTTACTGGATAACACGGGAAGACTTTGCAGGAACTTTCGGAGAGTACAACCTTTATGAGAACAGATTTACAGAAGCCCTTTCGCTTATCGCCTATACCGGTGGCAGATACAGTACGAGAGGATTCAGAACTTCTCCGGAATTGACGACCGGCGGCATGCTCCGCAAAGCGTGGCGCTTTCTCGATGAAGACGGGATATGGCTGTATAAGAGCGGCACGGACGGCTTTGCAAACACAGGCAACGAACCGTACTGTGAGTTCTACGCCTGTCAGGTGGCAGAAGCCATGGGTCTTTCGCATGTGGACTACACCCTCGAGAACTGGCATCACATTCTTGCATCGAAGTGTAGGCTTTTTACGGATATTGACACCTCCTTCGTTCCAATCGGGAGAATTCTGAAAGACGGAGGAATCGATGCATGTCTGAATTTCTACAGGGAATTGGGCGAGAATTTCTATGAGGATCTTGTCAGTATGATCGCGTTTGATGCCGTAATCATTAACGAGGACAGGCACTTTGGGAATTTTGGTCTGCTCAGGGATAATCACACGGGTGAATTTGTCGGGACCGCCCCCATATTTGACAACGGCCTTTCTCTTCTATGCTATGGGATGAAGAGCGACTTCGAACGGTTGGATGATTATATAGCAGGAAGGACGAATCCTTACGGAACAGGAAATGACTATATCAGCCTTTGCAGCAGAATAATAGGCGCAAAGCAAAAGAGACAGCTGAGACGTCTTCTGAATTTCAGTTTCCAAGAAAGCGACGTGCAGAACCTGCCGACATGGCGTCTGCGTGCGCTCGAGCGAATGATCCGCAAACGTGCCAAAACGCTGCTTAGCCATTAGACTTGATGGGCGCCAGAAAGTGTTGTAATACCTTTTTTGAAAAAAACAGGGTTTCAGAATTGCAAAAGCGTAAAAGTAATTCTGAAACACGAAAAACAGTGATTTCAGAATTGCACTTCCGGAGATTGCAATTCTGAAAGTGCAAAAAACCCGAAATAGGTATTATTTTAAGTCGCGTGCAATTCTGAAAAGGCTAAAACCGCGAAAAAGGTATTGCAGGCATTAGAGCAATGCCCGGAAACGCTATTCACCCTCGATTGCTTTCAGTTCTTCTACGCCGCCAAGGATCAGTTCTTCAAGATGCGCTGCAAGTTCCTTCTCTTCCTTTCGGGAAATGCCGGCCGTCGGGATTGGCTCGTGAATCTTGATGTAGATATCATCACCGTGGAAATAGCCGTCTCTCTCCATCATCTTGTAAGTGCCCTCTATGGAGACGGGAACGATAGGAACGCCCGGTTTCGTGGCAAGTTTGAGAGACCCTCTCATGAACGGATTAGGATCTCCGCCTTTGCTTCTCGTTCCTTCAGGGAAGATAACCAGGGAAAACCCGTCCTCGATGAGCTCGATTCCCTCCGTGATGGCGCTCAGCTGACCGCGAGCGTTGTCCCTGTCTATGAGAACACTCCTGATCTCCTTTATGAATTTGCCGAAGAAAGGCAGACTTGCCAGTTCCTTTTTAGCCACGAAAGCAAACTGGTATTTACGGAACACGGCAAAATAGGTGAAAATGTCCGCGTACCCCTGGTGATTTCCCACCATTACAACGGGACCGGACTCGGGGATGTTTTCCTCTCCGTAAACGTGAATGCGCGCGCCCAGCCTTTCCATGATGTCCGTACCCCAGGAAGAGGTGGCCTTAAGTATGCACTGGCGCTCCAGATCTAAATCACCCTTATCTCTCGCATCGCGAATTGCCCTGATGTTCTCCTTCTGAGGCCTCAGGCTGGAAATAAACTGAAATACCGGTTTTATGTTAGCGAATATCTTCATTGCAAAGCTCCGTTTTCTCATGCACTATCTTCTAAGGCCATTATACCAAAAACTCTGCCCGGGTACACTTTTTATGCTATAATTAACAGCGTAATCAGAGAAATATGAGAGGTGAATTATGGCAGCAAGCAAAGAACCGACGTTGGTAATCATGGCGGCAGGCATGGGCTCAAGATACGGAGGACTCAAACAGGTTGACAAGATTACGGAAGCCGGAGAGATAATCATAGATTTTTCACTGTACGACGCCATGCTGGCTGGATTTAACAGGGCGATTTTCATAATCAGGGAGGAGCACAGAGACCTGTTCCGCGAGATAATAGATGAGCGTGCAGGCAGGTTCATGAACATCGAGTACGCCTACCAGAAGCTGGAGAACATTCCGGAGGGCAAAGCTGTGCCGGAGTCTCGCAAAAAGCCGTGGGGCACGGGTCACGCGGTGCTTTCCTGCAAAGACCTCATTGACGGACCTTTCGCCGTAATCAATGCGGACGATTACTACGGTTCTGACGGGTTCGCCGCAATATACGAGTACCTGACCAATCACAAAGACGGTGAGGAGTATGCCTTCTGCATGGTGGGCTACAAGCTTGAGAATACCGTGACGGAAAACGGCACCGTATCTCGCGGAGTATGCTCCATGGATGATGATGGCTATCTGACCGATGTTACCGAAAGAACCAAGATTATGGGCAGGGGCGACCAGATCTGTTATACGGAAGATGATGGTGAATCCTGGACTGCACTTCCGGACGGAACCCTCGTGTCCATGAACTTCTGGGGATTTACGGCGCCGATGATGGGAGAACTTGAAAAGGGTCTTTCGGACTTCTTTGACACGGTGGTTCCGGGAAATCCGGAAAAGGCTGAGTACTATCTGCCGGCGGCCGCCGACAAACTTGTGAAGGAAGGCAAGGCAAAGGTCAAGGTTCTTAAGACCTCGGACAAGTGGTATGGGATTACCTATCCGGAGGATAAAGAGGACGTGACGAACGCTCTTGAGTCCATGAAGGACAAGGGTTTTTATCCGGACAAACTTTGGAAATAGCGCCCATGATTTTGTGAAAATCATGGACTGCGAAGCGGGAAATCGCGCGCATAACCTTTGGAAATAGCGGGCGAAACCGTTGGAAATACAGGCACATCGCCTAATAACGATAAATTGGAGGAAGGAATGCTTACACAGGGAGAAGCTGTAAGAAAACTGCAGGGAATAGTAGTGAGCGGTCAGGACACCATGAGCACAGCAGAGGTGGTTCTGGCGCTGATCGACAGCCCGGAGGAAGTGAAGGGTCTGTCCAGCGATAAGATGGCAAAGTACAGGGAGCTGTGGGCGGAGTACATGGCAAAGGATGAGCAGATGGAAATGACTGCGGATCACGCCTACGACATCATCGAGGAGGCCAAGAAGGGTTTCGAGGAGATCGTTAAGGAAATCGAAACGGAAGACGACCTGTACAAGAGGCTCTTTGATGAAGTTCAGGAATTTCTCTTCAACCCGCCATTTGAAGGTCTGGACGATCAGCCATACGGCCTGGTGGAGATCGCCGTATTCACACTTCTTGAATACTTTGCGCATCAGAAGATAGACTTCGACCATGAACAGTATCTGGAGAACTACCGCAAGTCGATTGCGGCGAGGACCTACGAGGAGAATGCCAACGTGCACATGGCAAAGAACGTGAACCCTTTGCAGAAGTATTTCGGCGAGGGTCTCTCAAAGCTGGAGGATGAAGAAGACCCTGATGTGGGTCTGGCGCTCTGTTGCATACTGGCGCTCACCAATGTGAAGACGCCGGAAATGGTGCCGATGATAGTGGACGGCTCCATTGGAACGGCTCGCCAGATTGTAAGCGACATCAAAGAAGATTTCTACGTTGAAGGGGAGAGCGACCTGGCGGATAACGTGAACAGGCTCATGATTTTCATCAGAAACACGCTCAAAGCCATAGCATAACGTACTATGCAATAGCGACCTATAAAACAAAATAGGGAACAAGAAAAGATTTGAAATTTTCACATATTAAGCAAGTTATGAAAATTAACGAATGAATATGGAGGCATCACGGTCATGGCAAGAATTAGAAAATTCAAATCAAAGTCAACCATAACAATTTGCAAAATACTCACAATTGCTGCAACAGCTTGGCTCTCGGGACGAGTATTTGAATATCTGCTGGCAAAGGGGCTAATAGAAAGCACTGCTCATAGGATAATCTTCACTGTAATAATATCACTGATTTTCGTTGCAGCGCTTACGTTAAGTTACTTTATAGAATACAAGAACAAGAGTAAATCAGAATTCAAGCGCGATTGGATTATCGTTGCCTGTTGTTATGTAGTACTTGTGTTAGTAATCATATTCGGATGATGAAGGATGTTAAATTACAGAAGTTAATAGGTATGGCTCTTTGATGAAGTTCAGGAATTTCTCTATAAGCCGCCAATCGAATCATTTTGAATAGCAAAGTAAAATGGGGCAGAACACTCTGCCCCATAACTATTATTTGCTTGGAATTGTGTGATTTGAGTAAGTTTTCCAGTCAGGCTCATAATCCGGAGTTGCTTGATTTCCCCACATGTCCCAACCATCACGAACACCTCTTGCAAAAAGTTCGATACGAGGTCCCTGGCTGCAGGCTTCAATAATTGGGACAATCTCGTCAGGTTTTCGGCTATGCTCCCTTTTCATGGAGCGGATGAGATTGACTTGGGATCTTGCAGGCTGCAATGTTCTGTTTGGGGAACTATTTTTCTTTATCCCAAACAATAACAGTTCTGTAACATTTCTGAAATAGAAGCCGACACCACGACCATCTGGGCCGCCGTCTTTTCGAATCTTTTCCCAAACAATATTTGACTTATAATCAAAACCCCAAGCGTCTAATACTTCCAAGCCATTAGGCAAAAGAGCGTTTGGAACCCAAAGATAAAGATGCGCTTTTTCACCTGATAGTTCACTGACCGGCAGAGCCTTAATGTCATCGATAGACATTGTCTCATAACGCGTCAATCGTTTGTGTTCCGGTGCAACTTTGCCCGTTCGGTTCTGGAATTGCCACGGGGGATCGACATATATCGTGTTGTATTTTTTGCCAGACGTATACGCAAGCAAATTATCAATCGTGCTCTTCAGATCTGCCATACCCTTCTACACATTCCTTTCGAATTCCGATTGCCAAAATGGGACACCCTCCGTTCCTCCTTGAGTCAAGGCGTGGCAAAAGCTTTCCCATCCACGTTGTACTCGCCCCATATTTTCTCATTAGAGGCTGCCCGTTGGCATCTTTTTCTTTTTTGAAGATTTCGTTCAGCTCCTCTGATCGTGTTACAATTACTCCGACCTTGATTATACCGCAGTCGAAATAAGTTCGCATAGCAAGAAGATCCCTATCAAATGTCTGATCTTTGCTGTTCCACTCCAGATCAAAGGCGACTTCGTTCTTTAAAAAGTCAATGTTGTGCCCATCCACATACCCTTCAATAACAGTCTTTTCAAATGGTTTATCCGAAAACTTCCCTCTTCTCTGAGCTGTTTGACGTGGGTATTTTCGAATCACCAAATCTCCAGTAATTCGTATTTCTCGCCATCCACTTGGATAAAGAACGTCATCAAACTTTTTCGGGATAGGTGATTCGTTCCCGCCCGAAACCCGAAGATCGTCGAGAGAGAGCTGCAGTTTAAGAAGGCAAATCTGCAGTTCATGCCACTCCTCTGGATATGCAGTTTCAAGAATTTCAAGCGCATGTCCGTAATTGTGAAATTCGTATTTCTCGAGCAACTCTTGCGTTAAATTTTGTGATACCATTATTTCTCCTTTCCAATAGATACCCCCATATCATTATAATCAATTATTAGATAAAGAAAAAGACCTGAAAATGATCTTTCAGATCCAATAAAATACAAGCACCGTATACCATGTTATGGTTTATTTCAGCGCCTCAATGGCTTCGTTATGATGGGCGCTTATGATCCTATAAAATCTGACCATGTAGTTTACAACGTGGTCGTCCCATACGGGACTTGCCGCGTAGCGCTTGTGCACCGCATCCACCGTCTTCCCTTTGTAGAGACTGGCGCCCGGCGTCAGATACTTTTTTGCGAGAGTCCTGGCAACTACGTCGATGTTCTCCGCCTTGGTAGCGTATCCTTTGCCGCCAAAGCCGAACATGTTGTTTTTCCTGAAACACCTGGTGCCGTAAGCACTCTCGTTAGCACCGATCGCCATGACGAAAAGGCAGTTGATACCGTAGTCCTGCTCCGCTTTCCAGAAATATTCCTCAAGTCCTCGGAAGTTGCCCCTTGTAACCAGCTTCAGATCGGAGACGGTAACACCGCTTGGAACGCTGACGTCCATGGCTCGTATCTGTGAAGCTGTGTATGCGGGAATGCTCTCGCCGTCGATCACCTCTTCTACTGCAGACTCGCGCAACGTGTTGCCTAGGTCCGTATCGTGAGCAGCTTCCTCGCCTTCCTGCACCAGCGCACTTTCCTCTGCAGCGATACCCTTTGTGATATTTTCGGTGGTGGCGTTAACGCCCCACGCAAAGAGTCCTGCGGAAAGCCCCAGCGACAGGATCGTCAGTATCACCGGCAGCCGCCACTTAGGCGCATGCTTTTTATTAATCTCTTCCATGTTGTAGTAGCGCATAGGAGCCTCCACTTGAAATCCGGCGTGTTGTCCTATATTATAAAGAAAGCCCGTTGGAATTTCAAGAAGAGGCTGCAGGCCAGGCGCGGAAGACAAGGGGAAAAGCAAGGCGTCGCAGCCCCATACATGTGGACTGAGAAGAAGCAAAAAAGCGCGCGGGAGACGGATATGTACGCGATAATAAGAGGTATCTTGAGTTTAATAATACCGGCGATGATGCACATGTCGGCCGTAGGACCGGTTCAAGTGGATCCGGATATCGCTGCGACTGAGTTCCTGGATGGACTTGCGGCAGGCGATGAGACCGTCGTTGTCAAATACGAAGACAACGAATACGTGAACATGCTGGAGAACACCGGAGACGATGAAATTAGGAACCAGCTCTACAAGAGTCTGTTCAGGGATTTTTCATACGAAATGGTCGATTTCGCGACGAAGAACGATGTGGCGGTAGCCAAGCTGGTGGTAACCAACAGGGATTTCAGTAAGGTGGGCAAGGCTTATGAAGAAGAAGCCTACGAGTACATAACAGCAAATCTTTACGACGATGACGTTACGAGCAAGAAGAAGCTGGCGGCAAAGTGCCTCGATATATACGTGGATGAAATAGAGAAGGCGTCGCAGAAGAACAAAGTGAAGGAAAACACTATATATCTGCCTCTCAGGAGCAACGGATACTACGGGTGGGAAGTGCTCGTAGATGACAAGATCATGAAGGATATTCTGGGCGGATTAAAAATCCCGGAAAGCAAATAAATTCCTTGATTTCACGCTGAAATCATGTATAATATAAAAGCGCGATTTTGGCCACGGGGTCGATAAGCGAAGCGCAATAAGGCGCGAAGATCCTTGCAATAACGAAGGTTATTGCCATTAAGTCCACAGGGAGGTGAAACAAATGACGAACTATGAAGTAATGTTCATCATCGATCCTGCATTAGAAGATGCCGTTAAGGAAGAGACGATTGAAACGGTTAAGGGCATCATCGCCGCTCAGGGTGAGCCGGGCGAAGTTGATGTATGGGGATTGAGAAAACTTGCTTATCCTATCATGAAGAAGAGTGAAGGATATTATGTCGTTATCCAGTTCCAGGGCGAAACGACTCTGCCGAAGGAACTCGATAGAAGACTCAAGATTTCTGATAACGTTATCAGACACATCATCGTTAACAAGGATGAGAAATAAGCGGGGTGCAAAATGAACAGTGTTCAGCTGATAGGAAGATTAACGAGAGATCCGGAGGTAAGATACACGACCGGACAGAATCAGACTGCAGTTGCCAGATTCAGCATTGCTGTAAACGATGGATACGGCGACAATGAACGTACGAGTTTTATCAACATCGTAGTGTTTGGCAGACAGGCTGAGAACTGCGAAAGATACCTGAGCAAAGGAAGACAGGTAGGCATCACCGGAAGGATCCAGACGGGCAGCTACGAAAAGGATGGACGTACCATCTACACGACGGACGTAGTTGCAAACAGGGTAGAATTCTTAGGCGGAGGAGACAGCGCTTCAAGATCTGCAGGAGGCGGTTATTCAAGACCTCAGCAGCAGACGCAGGAGCAGCCGCAGCAGAGCTACAGCGAGCCTGCCGGCATAGAAGGTTTCCAGTCCGTAGATGATGATATCCCATTCTAATTCTAATGAAAGGAGAATAGATCATGGACAACAAAAGACGTGGTGGCATGAGAAGAAAGAAAGTGTGCCAGTTCTGTGCAGATAAGACAGAAGTTATCGATTACAAGGACGTTGAAAAGCTGAAGAAGTATGTTACTGAGAGAGGTAAGATCCTGCCTAAGAGAATCACAGGAACATGCGCAATTCACCAGAGAGCAGTGACTACAGCGATCAAGAGAGCAAGAATCGTAGCACTCCTGCCATACATCGCCGACTAACTTGCAGCACTTGTCCTTGCGATTGCCGAGCGAAGCGAGGGCAGAGCAATGGAATTTGCGCCGTCAGACGAACCTATCCCGATGAAGAATGAATCGATGGAAGGTTCCCTGTCAAAGGCACAGTGCTTTAGCACGTGGTGCCTGACGGCAATGTCGCAGGAGCTTTGCTCCGTGGCGACCAACGACGTTTTTCAGTTGACTAACGCGCGATACCACTACATGTAGAAAACCGAGGGCGGTTCCAAAGGGAACTGCCCTGTTTTTTTGCCCGGTTTCGCGCGCAAAAGCCTGCCGGCGTGGCAGGCGCGGAAGCTTTGTGCTATAATATATGTTGCTATTTTAGCGGACGGGAGTTAGAAAGCATGGCAGGTGCAGCTATTTTTATCATTTTAATCATAGTGCCATTTATTACAATGCCGAGAGATATCAAGAACGGAACGGTATCTCCTTATTATGCTGTGATTAAGTCCGTAATCATTACAATGGCTGCCGTAATGGTCGTAATGGCCGTGGCCAGAGCATCCGGCCATGCACTGTACCAGACGTATCAGGAGTACATCAACGACGTATCACAGGGAATAGCCTCCGATGAAAACTTCAAGAACATGCTGGGTCTCGGCAGCGCCAGCAACGCAGAGGCGCTTACGACGGTAACAGCAGTTTACGAGTTGATGGCCAAGAGGATTCCGGCCTACATCGTCTCCATGTCCCTCGTGCTCTCATATTTC
>JAFTHD010000143.1 GCA_017457585.1 Bacillota bacterium
GAAGAGAAAGGAAGAATTCCACTACGAAGGTGGAATCAAGGAATTCGTAAAGCACATCAACAGCAACAAGGACGTGATTCACGAGACCGTCGTTTACTTTGAAAAAGTTGACAATCAAAGGGAAGTTGAAGTGGCTCTTCAGTACACCGACGGATACAGAGAAATGCTCCTTTCCTATGCCAATAACATCAACACGACAGAAGGCGGATTCCACATGGTCGGTTTTAAGACGGCCATGACGAGGGTATTAAACGACTACGCAAGAAGAAATAAGATTCTAAAAGAAAAGGATGAGCCGCTCTCAGGGGGAGACGTGAGGGAAGGTCTTACGGCAATCATATCCGTTAAGCTTACCGAGCCGCAGTTCGAAGGTCAGACGAAGACGAAGCTTGGAAATAACGATATGAGAGGATTCGTTGAGACGGCAACGGGAGAATATCTGAATATTTTCCTGGACGAGCATCCAAAAGAAGCGCGCGTAATTCTCGACAAGTGCCTTAGAGCAGCGAGAGCCCGTGAAGCGGCAAGAAAAGCCCGCGAGGTTACGAGAAGAAAGAGCGTGCTCGACGGAATCAGCATGCCGGGTAAGCTGGCAGACTGCTCGGAAAAGGACCCTGCAATCAGCGAGATCTTCCTGGTAGAGGGTGACTCTGCAGGAGGAAGCGCAAAGGAAGGCCGTGACCGTAAGAGACAGGCAATCCTGCCGCTCAGAGGTAAGATCCTTAACGTTGAGAAGGCAAGGCTCGACAGAATATTAAACTCCGACGAAATCAAGAACATGATTACAGCCTTCGGCTGCGGCATCGGAGATGACTTTGACGAGAGCAAACTGAGGTATCACAAGATCATCATCATGACAGATGCGGATGTAGACGGAGCCCACATCAGAACGCTCCTTCTCACATTCTTCTTCAGGTATATGCCGCAGCTCATAGAGAACGGCTACGTTTATGCTGCCCAGCCGCCGCTTTTCAGAGTGAAGAAGGGCAAGGACATATACTATACATACTCCGACAGGGAGCAGGAAAAGGTTCTTGCAGAGCTGGCCGAGAAACCTGGTAAGGTGGAAATACAGAGATACAAAGGGCTGGGTGAGATGGACGCAGAACAGCTTTGGGATACCACCATGGACTTCACCAAGCGCACACTCATTCAGATAACGGTAGATGACGCTTCGGCAGCGGACGAAATTTTCACAACCCTCATGGGCGATAAGGTACCGCCGCGAAAGAAGTTTATCGAAGAAAACGCCGTTTACGCAACACTGGATATTTAAGAGAAAGGAGAGTTTCACATGGCTAACAATTTGCTTGAAGACCAGCGAATGATACAACACGAAATATACGATGAAATGAAAAACTCCTACATCGACTACTCCATGAGCGTAATCGTAGGACGTGCACTTCCGGATGTTCGCGACGGACTGAAACCCGTACACAGGCGTATCCTTTACGGTATGTCGGGGCTGGGCGTAACGCCGGATAAACCGCACAAGAAGTCAGCGCGTATCGTCGGTGAAGTAATGGGTAAATACCACCCTCACGGTGACTCATCCATCTACGATGCCATGGTAAAGCTGGCGCAGCCTTTTGCAACAAGATACATGCTGGTTGACGGTCACGGTAACTTCGGATCCATAGACGGTGACGGAGCAGCCGCCATGCGTTACACAGAGGCGAGAATGTCTCCGTTCGCCCTGGAGATGATAAGGGA
>JAFTHD010000144.1 GCA_017457585.1 Bacillota bacterium
CCGAGAGTCAGCTCGATGGTCTTAGCCAGTTCGCGCTCAGCTTTGGTGAGCGGGATGACCTCGCCCTCGCCGACCTGCTGGGCAAGAGTGATGTTTTTCCACCTGTAGATCTTGATCAGGGTGCCGGCAGCCATGGGGGTCATGTTGGTGATGCCCAGGATGGTCTGCAGGGTCTGGATATTGTCCGCGATACGGGATGTAAAGTCGATAGAGATCGCAGGAGCAAAGTCCGCCGCCCGGTTCTGATTCTGCGGATAATCAGTACCTTCGACAGAGTCGAACATTCTCAGGTTGATAATGTTTCTGTTTCTATTCATGATCTATTCTCCTTTGTATATTCCCGGAGCATCATTTGAACGCTTCGGGGTGCGCAGCGATCATCTTCTGGCGCTCGAGGGGATTTTTAATCTTCATGATCTCTTCCTTGGTCATGCCCTTCGCGCCGGCTGCCGAGCCGCCCTTAGGGGTCTTGCTCTTCAGCGCTTCTTTCACACGGGCGTTGACGGCTTTCTCGAATTCTGCCGCGAAGGCGGTCACTGCTTCATTGGTCTTCTCAGCATCAGCTCCGATCAGGCTGTCGATGATCACATCGGATGTGATGGCGATGCCCTTATCTGTCAGGAGGCTCCGCACCTGAGTCGCCATCGCGTTCTTTGCGGCAGCGGCCTTCATGGCTGCGTTCTCGTCCTCGAGGGCTTTGATACGGGCGTTCACCTTCTCGGACTCGCTCATGGCTGCCAGGCGTTCCGCCTCGGAAGACTTCTGCTTCTCCTTTGCAAACTTCTCCTTCAGCTTCTTTTCCCAGAGCTCATCCTGCTTCTTGATGGCAGCGGCCACTGCGGCGTCGATCTTCGCCTGGACATCGTCCTCTCCGTCTCCGGCTCCATCGTCGCCTGACCCGCCATCATCTCCACCGTCGCCGTCTCCGGCTCCGTCGTCATCCTCATCGAACATCCTCAGGTTCATGAGGCGGGCGATCCGCTTCTGCTTCGGTGTGCGTCTATCGATCATCACTGTCTTTGCTGATTTGAATTTCATATCTATCCTCCATAAGGTTTTTATATAGGTCTCATGCCTGCCTGTTACCGTAGATTTTTACGGGTGCCACGCCTGCCCGATCCGTAGATTTTTACGGGTGCCACGCCTGCCCGATCCATAGCTTTTTACGTCGTTCCATGCCTGGACATAATAAAAGCACCCTCATCGGGTGCAGCTTACTGAAACATTATTGGGATAAGACTCTGCCATCATGCACAGCCCCAGATATAGGCTGTCGATCAGGAGCGACAGCTCTGCAGTGGGTGCTCTCGGCCATGCTATGACCGCGTCTCCGTCCTCCAGAGACGAGATAATCTCATCGGTGGTAAATTCCCTTGCCGATGCCTCAAACGTCTGTACAAGGGCACTGACGGCGGAGCAGACGATGTCATTGCCGGGATTGTACCCGGCATGGCCCTGCACGGAAAGAGAGACCGGTGTGATAGTAACGTGAATCATGTAGATTCCTCCTCCAAGAACATCTCCGGATTGTCCCGGATCAGCATATAAACGCCGTTGCCGAGCTTCTCCACCTGCTTTTCCTTCAAGCCGATGTTATACATCTCATCGATTCCATGGATCAACTCGTGGATCAGCGTCGCTTTCTTCTGCTCGAGGCTCGATGCGTTACTCAGCGTAATAGTCTGCTCCAAATAATTAATCTGGCCATAAAGCTCAGCACCGTTATCATCACGCATGTGGTTCTCGGTGCCGATTGCGTAATCTTTGTACAAGATGCTGACCGATTCAGGAATGATCATCTCTTCACCTCGTCTCCGGAGACGCCGTTGCACCGGATCGAGAACTCGAGGCCGTCGATCCTCCCTCGCATGTAATTATGCTCGGCCTGTCTGGTGAGGCGCTCAACCTGCAGGTCATACTTATAGCACTTTTCCTTCAGCTCCTCATTCTCCTTCCGGAGTTTCTTGAGCTCGTTGTCCTGCTCGGTCTCGCCGATCGTCATCGTGGGTACGTTCATCTGTTCCTCCTCTCATAAAACCTGCCCGCCCGGTAGCAGTCCGGACGAGCAGCGGCGTCGCAGTCGTTGCATTAAAAAAGCACCGGTCTCCCGATGCTGTGCTATACTCCTCTCACAGGCCTGTGGCGAGGCTGAGTCTGTGAAAGGAGGTTAGCTTTTATGAATATGATACCCGTATCATCAACTAATATTTCTGCAATTGGGTACGAAGGCACAACACTTTATGTTCGTTTTCACCAAGGAAGTGTCTATGCCTATTTTAATGTTCCCAGGCATGTATATGAAGGTCTGATGTCCGCATCTTCGCACGGATCATACCTTGCCAACTATGTTAAAGACGTTTATCAGTATCAACGTATCAGCTGATATTAGTCTTTAACAACCAATACCACTGCGGGGCCTTCGACAGTAATCGTCTTATTGTCGTATGGCTCCGCAATTATCACTTCTACTCCTTCGCGAGTCTCCAATTCTTTTACAAGATTGGCTGTCGAAATATCATTCATACTTTTCTCCACTAAAAAACCGCCCCGGGCAGGACGGTTTAGTTACCACAACAAAAAGATTCAACAAGTCAGCATATACAATTCTTCTCCTGCGCCAGACTCAGCAAATTCCTGCATCTGTTCGGGAGTGACATTATTCTGACTGACAAAAGCATCTAGTTGTTCTTTAATATCAAATGCTTCAGATATGCTCATTGAAAAGATTCTTTTCTCAAACCACTTTAATTTTTTTCTAATTTCATTATCTGTCACGTCACTCACCTCCTTTCAGAATTTTCAAAATACTATCTAGCCTTTCAGAAACTGCCTGTCTGGGATTGTTAGCTGATTCCTTAAACTGTTTAATTGATTGACTAATATAATTATATCTCTCTGCAAGAGGAATATCAATTAGCGATTTCGCAAAATCATAATCACTAGTCATAGGCTCTATTATTCTCTTAAAATCACGAAGCGCATTAACTCGTTCTTTATATGATTCTTTATAAGGGATATATGACCTTTTGCATATTTCTTGCGAAAGGAGTTCTAC
>JAFTHD010000145.1 GCA_017457585.1 Bacillota bacterium
GGCCTTCAACACGGAGAAGAAGGAACAGAAGCGATTTGACATTGCAAATCTCGACGTTACGGGCATAAACAAGTTCGTCAACAAGGCCATGTCTCTCATGATGCCATCCATTACCTTCGTCATGAGCGGAGTCGGCATTTTGATCGTGTGGGTGGGAGCACACATGGTGGATGCACAGGAACTTCTCATCGGCGACATGCTGGCATACCTTCAGTACGCCATGCACGTAATCATGTCTTTCATGTTCATGACCATGATATTCATGATGATTCCAAGGGCCGCAGTTTCGGCAGGAAGAATCGGAGAAGTACTGGACGTTGAGCCTACCATAGTGGAGGCAGAAACGCCGCAGGTAATCGAAGCGCCAAAGGGTGTTATTGAGTTCAGAAACGTGGAGTTCAAGTATCCCGATGCGGACCTTGCAATACTTTCAGATATTAACTTTACGGCGGAGCCGGGCAAAACGACAGCCATCATAGGCGGTACGGGAAGCGGCAAATCGACGCTCATAAATCTCATTCCGAGATTTTACGATGTAACGAAAGGCCAGATACTCCTGGACGGAGTGGACATCAGGGATCTCAGCTTAAGTCAGCTCAGAGATCAGATCGGTTACGTGCCGCAGAAGGGGGTGCTCTTCTCCGGAACCATAGCCGACAACATGAGATTCGGCAAAGGTGATGCGACGGACGATGAGGTCAGAGAGGCCATAGAGATCGCGCAGGCTACGGAGTTCGTTGATGAGAAGCCGGAGGGCATTGAGACAGAGATTTCCCAGGGCGGAACAAACGTGTCCGGCGGACAGAAACAGAGACTGAGCATAGCCAGAGCGCTTGCAAAGAAGCCGAAGGTTTACATCTTCGACGACAGTTTCTCGGCGCTCGACTTTAAGACGGACAAAGCGCTGAGAGCGGCCCTCGCAGATAAGGTAAAAGACAGCACGATTTTGATCGTGGCACAGAGAATCAATACGATCCTTGATGCCGACCAGATTCTCGTACTCGACAGGGGCAGGATCGTCGGCAAGGGAACACACAGTCAGCTTATGGACACTTGCAGCGTCTATAAGGAGATTGCTCTTTCCCAGCTTAGTGAAGCGGAACTGGAAAGGGGGAATGTTTGATGGCATCGGCAAGCAATAAGAGAAGCGCCAATGTGAGCATTGGCGGTCCTGGAGGCAGACAGGGCGGAGGCGGCAGAGCCGGCAAAATGATGCCGGGCGAAAAGGCAGACAACTTCTGGCCTACCATGAAGACACTGCTGGGCTACCTTGCAAAGTACAAGTTCAGACTTTCCATAATCATTATCTTTGCAATTGCAAGCACCATATTCAACGTAATCTCCCCGACCATACTGGGCGATGCAACGGACGTGGTGGTGAAGGGAATCATGGGAGACGGAGTGGACTACGGAGCACTCTTTAATATACTCATGCTCCTGCTTGCACTCTACGTGGCAAGCCTCCTTTTCGGCGTTATCCAGGGGTGGCTAATGGCGGACGTATCTCAGAGCATCATTTATACGCTCAGGGATAAGATGTCTGTAAAGCTGGACAGGATGCCGCTCAAGTACTACGACAGCACGACCCACGGGGAGCTGCAGAGCCGAATGATCAACGATATCGAGACGGTAAACCAGAGTCTCTCGGTTAGCCTGACTCAGATGATAACCAGCTTCATCACGCTGATAGGAATACTGGCTATGATGATAAGGATAAGCCTTATCATGACGTGCATCGTAGTGCTCGTCATCCCGCTTTCCATGGTTGTCATCAGACTTGTGGTGTCAAAGTCTCAGGGACACTTTAAGAACCAGCAGAAGTATCTGGGAAGCGTAAACGGACACGTGGAAGAAATGTACACGGGCCACGATATCATTCAGGCCTTCAATAGAGAGGAAGAGTCGGAAAAGACCTTCGAAGGTTACAACGACAAGCTTTACAACAGCGCATGGAAGTCACAGTTCCTGTCCGGTCTCATGATGCCGCTGACCAGCTTCATCGGGAATCTTTCCTACGTTTGCGTGTGCCTCTTCGGCGGATATCTGGCAATCAAAGGCAGTATCTCCATCGGAAACATCCAGGCCTTCATTCAGTATGTGAGAAGCTTCAACCAGCCGATCCAGCAGGTGGCAAACGTTGTCAACCAGCTTCAGTCGACGGCTGCTGCGGCAGAAAGAATCTTTGAACTCATCGACGAAGAGGAAGAAGATGGGCTTGATGAAACGGCCGAATGTGAAGTGGCGCTGGAACTCGTAAAGGGCAACGTAAGATTCGATCACGTGACCTTTGGATATAAGGAAGACGAGCCTGTCATAAACGACTTCTCATTTACGGCATATCCGGGGCAGACGATAGCCATCGTAGGGCCTACCGGTGCAGGCAAGACCACCCTCGTTAAGCTGCTCATGAGATTTTACGAGCTGAACGGTGGAAAGATCATGGTGGACGGTTACGACATCACGAAGATATCCAGAGAGAACCTGAGGAGCCTCTTCGGAATGGTGCTTCAGGAGACGTGGCTCAACAGCAGTTCAATTAGAGAGAACATAAGATACGGTAAGCCTGACGCAACGGATGAAGAAGTGGAGGCTGCTGCAAAGGCGGCCCATATAGACCACTTCATCAGAACCCAGCCTCAGGGCTACGATACGCCGATAAACGAAGAAGCAACCAACATTTCTCAGGGACAGAAGCAGCTTCTGACCATTGCACGTGCAATACTTTCGGACGCGCCGATCATGATACTGGACGAGGCGACCAGTTCGGTAGATACGAGAACGGAAGTGCAGATTCAGCAGGCCATGGACAACCTGACAAGCGGCAGAACCAGCTTCATTATCGCACATCGCCTATCTACGATACGTAATGCGAACCACATTCTGGTGATGAATCACGGCGACATCGTTGAGCAGGGAACACACGAGCAGCTTCTGGAAAAGGGCGGCTTCTACGCAGACCTGTACAACTCCCAGTTCGCAGAGAACTAAAGTGCGTTGCTTTCGCGGAGCCGGCAGTGGCTATGCGTTCATGCCTTTTGCAGAGAACTAAAGCGCGTTGCTTTCAGAAAGAATCAGAGCCACCTTGGCATCCCGGGTCAGCTTTTTGATGGCAGCTTCGCGGCGAAGCCCCTCGCTTCTATCGTTCACATACTCCAGATAGACGGGCGCCACCGGCAGCCTGCTGCGCGTATACTTTGCCCCGCGGCCGGAGCTGTGAGACTTGATTCGCGCCATAAAATCGGTGGTCCAACCAGTATAAAGAGAACCGTCCCCGCACTGCAATATGTATACGCAGTGACCGGGGGCGTAATCTTTTTTTGAATCGTATTTTGATAGTATTCTGTCCATAAGTTAATTATTTTTAAGGCATTGCAGAGCATATCACATTATTCGAAGAAGGATTGGTTGAATCTGAGAAACTCAAATATGTTCATATGCTTGATACCGTTTCGTTTCTGTAGAAGCGTGTCTGCGGTAAGTATATATTTGGGATAATTGTCTCTGATATTTTCCAGAACGCGATATTCGCGGTCTTCGGTTTCTTTGCTGGCAAGAATTGTGTACGAGACCTGAACATATGCATAATTCATGCTGTTATCCCGAAGAATAAAATCGCATTCCAGTTTTCCAATCTTACCAACACTGACGTGAAGGTTATTAAAGCATACCGTTAAATGCAAGTTAACGTTGATTTGATTGCAAATTTATCAAATAAATTAACGTTAAACGCTAAATAACGCGGCGAAAGCAAAAGATTAAATACAACTCGAAACATCCGATGTTAGCCTGACCATAATTATGAAACAAGATGACTAATCAAGTCAAGTATGATATAATGCAGGGGATTCGTGATATTAACGTTAACTATTGATTTTCGGAGGTAATTAGATGATTTCAAAGGTTACTGATTCCATTCTTTACGTAGGTGCGAACGACCACGATCTGGACCTGTTCGAGGGCCAGTACATCGTGCCTAACGGAATGGCATACAATTCATACGTTATCGTAGATGAAAAGAACATCGTAATCGATACGATCGACAAGAGCAAGACTGAGGAATGGCTCGGCAATCTGAAGGAAGCCCTCGGTGACAAGGCTCCAGACTACCTTCTGGTGCAGCACATGGAGCCGGACCACTCTGCTTCAATCAAGGCTTTCGTAGACACTTATCCTGATGCTACCGTAATCGGAAACAAAAAGACTTTCGCAATGATCGGTCAGTTCTTCCCAACTCTCGAGATTAAAAATACGCTCACAGTTGAGAGCGGCGATAAGCTGGAGCTGGGTGCGCACACTTTGAACTTCCTGTTCGCACCGATGGTTCACTGGCCAGAGGTAATCATGTCATATGAGCAGACGGACAAGGTGCTCTTCTCAGCAGACGGCTTCGGTAAGTTCGGAGCACTGGACGTTGATGAAGACTGGGCCTGCGAGGCAAGAAGATACTACTTCGGAATCGTCGGTAAGTATGGTGCACAGGTTCAGAACGTTCTGACTGCAGCAGCTTCACTGGACATCCAGACGATCTGTCCGCTTCACGGCCCGATCCTCAAAGAAGACCTTGGATACTACATCGACCTTTACGACAAGTGGTCCAGCTACACTCCTGAGGATGACGGCGTTTGCATTTGCTACACGTCCGTTTACGGCAACACCAAGAAGGCTGCAGAGATTCTTCACGACAGACTGGTTGAACTGGGTGTTCCTATCGTTGAAATCAGTGATCTGGCAAGATGCGACATGGCTGAAGCAGTAGAGGACGCTTTCAGATACGACACGCTGGTACTTGCAACGACTACCTACAATTCGGAAATATTCCCGTTCATGAACCAGTTCATCGATCACCTGACGGAGAGAAACTTCCAGAACAAGAACGTTGCGCTCATCGAGAACGGTACATGGGCTCCTGCAGCAGCAAAGACGATGAGGAAGAAGCTGGAGGGCTGCAAGAAGCTGCGTTTCGCAGAAAACAGCGTAACGATCAAGTCCGCACTGGACGAAGGATCCCTTGCTGATCTGGAAGCACTTGCTCAGGAACTGGCAGCACTTTACAAGGCTCCTGAAGTTCCGGAAGAGGAGGAGAAGAAGCTGGATCCTACGGCACTCTTCAAGATCGGATACGGACTCTACGTTGTTACATCAAACGACGGAACGAAGGACAACGGAATGATCTGCAACACGGTTACACAGGTAAGTGACAACCCGAACAGAATTGCAGTAAACATCAACAAGGCAAACTACACCTGTGAGGTTATCAAGAAGACAGGCAAGCTGAACGTAGCAGTATTAAACGAGGATGCTCCGTTCGCAATTTTCAAGCACTTCGGATTCCAGTCGGGAAGAAACGTGGATAAGTTCGCAGACTTTGAGCATGCAGGAACAGCATCGAACGGTCTGAAGTATCTGGACAAGTATGCTAACGCATATATTTCAGGTGATGTTGTAGATACAGTTGATCTGGGTTCACACCTGATGTTCATCTGCACAATTCCTGAGTCCGTTAAGCTGAACGATGTTCAGACCATGACCTACAACTTCTATCAGGCTAACGTGAAACCAAAGCCTGCAGCACAGAAGAAGGGCTGGGTTTGCAACGTATGCGGATACATCTATGAAGGCGAGACTCTGCCTGAAGATTTCATCTGCCCGCTCTGCAAACACGGTGCTGACGATTTCAGTAAGCTGTCATAGGAGAATCATCTCATATAGAATCGTTCATTACGAGCGGCGTCATCTGGCGCCGCTTTTCGTATGCGGAAAACCCTCGTGTGGGACGCGGCATCGCTTTTCGTCGCGCGAGGACTTTCTTACTTTTTCCCGCCTTTGGAAAGGTTCATGCCGGATGTGATTTTGAGAAGACCGGGGAGTGCAAAGAGCACGACAAGAATGGCAGTGAGGGTTCCTCGGGCGAGGAGAGTCCCCAGCTGCGCCATAAGCTGGTCGGAACAGATGATTCCCAGGAGCACGCCGGCCGTAATGAGAATCAGACCTGATGTGAGAACTGACACGGCGGAGTGGGCAATGCTCTCCCGTATTGCACTGTCAGTTTCCATCCTCTCCTTGAATTCAAGGAATCTGTTGGTCACAAGTATGGCGTAGTCCACCGTAGCACCCAGGAGAATGGAGCTTACGATAAGGTATCCTATGTAGAAGAGCCAGTCCCCCTTAACGGTGGAGACTGCGAAGCTTATCCATATTGCACCCTCTATGCAAAGGGTCAGAAGGACAGGCAGCTTAAAGGAGCGCATGGACAGTATGAGAACCATGAGTATGGCAAATACGGCTATCATGTTTACCTTTCGGCTGTCCTTGGAAATGACACGTTTAAGGTCGGCAGTCGAAGCGCTTCCGCCGACGAGATGAACCTTCTCATCGTAGTGGCTCTGTGCCAGCCCTTTGATTTCTTCAAGCAGGGCGAAAGTTTCCTCGCTTTCGTCGTCTGCATCGAGAACGAGTACCATCCTGCTGTAGTCACGGGATATGAGCTGCGAAGAGAATTCTTCAGGGAGGACCTGAGACGGAATGTTGAGCCCAAAGGTTCCGGTGTACGATGTGACGCTGATCATTTCAGGTATCTGCTCAAGTTCCGCCGCCAGCTGGGATTCGCTGGAGGTGTTACCCTTTGGAACGAGCAGAACGAGGGTGTTTTTCTGACCGAAGACCGAATCGATCTCAGCCTTTTCCTGCATAACGGGATGATCGTCACTGTAAAAGTGAGACGACCCGTAATAGTAGTTGTTCTGCGATTGGAGCATGAGCACCGGTATGATAAGTGCCAGGAAAAGAATCATAACGGGATATCTGAGGCGCATGCTCACCTTCGAGAGGGTATAGGCGGTGCTGATTAAAGGTTTATGCTGCGTCTTTGTCATGATGCCCTCAAGTGACAGGATGAGACAAGGCAGCATGGTGAAGGCGCATATGAGGCTGATGATGACGCCCTTTGAAAGGACGATACCCATGTCCATGCCTATGCGATACCTCATGAATACCAGTGCCGCGAAACCGATTATCGTCGTCAGCGAGCTTGAAAGGACGGAAAGCCCGGATTTGCTGAGGGCCTGCACCATCGATTCCTCGCTGGTTTCACCTCTGTCCCTGTATTCTCTGTACCGGTGCAGGATGATGATAAAGTAGTCGACGGACACGCCCATCTGCAGAACGCTCGCTGCGGTGTTTGTGACCGAGGAAATGGTTCCGAAAATGATGTTGGAGCCTGCGTTTAGCACAACGGCAGTGAGGAGCGTGCCGATGAGCACAAAAGGTGTTACCCATGAATCCATCGTGAGCATGAAGAGCACGATGGCGAAGAGTATTACGATGCCCACGGTCTTAAATATTTCGGGACCGCTGGTCTTCTGGGAGGTCTTGCCGGTCACAAATGATCCGGAGAAGTTGACTTCTTTGTCCGTAAGGGAACTGAGATCGTCAAGCAAATCCAGCCGCTTCTCGGTATCAAGAGCCAGGGTGTAGAGTGCGTGACCGTCCCTGTAGCAATCCTCTACGGCGGATTCTCCGATGAAGGCATAGGAGAGACCTAACAGGTTCTTGTCAGCGATACCCGAGACTGACAGCACGCCATCGACGTTTTTGATATCCCCCTGGAGCCTTGCAGCCTCCTCCATGGTTATGCCGGATACCATCATCCTCGCATTTGGGATGTTTTCCGTAAACTGAGACTCCATTTCTGCAAGAGCGATGGTAGAGTCGGAATCCTGAGGGAGGTAGTCCGTCAGATCTGAGTTGATCTCAACTTTCGTAGAAAGAAATGCGCACGCAAAGACAAGCACCAGGTAGATACCCAGTACCAGTTTTCTGTGTCGTATCAGTTTTCTGAAAAGACTCTGCAAGCCGGCACCTCTTTTCTTATGAATACCTTCACATTTGAGTACGTCAACATTATTACAGAAGGAGTTCTGAAAAGCAAATACGCCTCTGGCAGCGAACTGTCGGAAGCGTATTTGGAAGGGGATTGAGACAACTTATGAGTAATTATCTAAAGTCGTAATGTCTGCGTCGATATATTCGGATCCGTGTGCTCGATTTCACCTGTGTGACTCTCTATATCTATGAACATTGCCTGGCGCGAATCCTTTTCATATCTCGGCCATTCAGGCAGCTCAGGTACATTCGGGTTCTGATTCTTTATGAAGGAATTCCACATGGCCGATGTCTGCCTGTATACTTCATCGTATCCGGGATACGTAGGAATTTGAGGATCCACAACCACTGAACCCGTTGCAACGCCCGAGCAAAGGGTGTGGCCTGCACCTCTCCCGCCGCAGTCCCAGTCGAAACGGTACAAGTACATATCGTTGCCCTTATCGGCCTCTGCGAAAGCGTCGAACATATCGATGCATGGAAATCCGTAGAAGTACCTGGAAATGATAGCGATAAGCCTATCCATATCGCCCTGGATATGATATCTCTCGAGAACGCTCATGATGTAAGGCGTGTTCCTGCCGAAGAATCCGACCAGGTCTTCAATGGACTTAACAGGGTAGTAGGCCATCAGGCTGGAGTACTCATCTCTGTTGTAACCACCGAGAATCGTAACGTAGTTTGCCTTGCCCGATCGGATGATTTCGAGAGCATCCGTACCATCGAAGTTTATGCCGTCAAATACAGGACCCAGATTTTGAAGTGATGGCCCTGCAAAGAGCGTGCCCTGACATGTCATAAGCTCATCCCACGGAGCTTCGAGAAGCTTCTCCCTCGCATTTTCCTTTGTCAGGTCGTATGCAATTGCGTATTTTTCAGCGATTTCCTGTGCTGTGTGAAGATCCCTTATTGCACTGGGAGCACCGCTGTCGAGCATGACGGCACTGAACAGGCCCTTCGCCTTATGGGAGCAGAGAAGGGAACTTGCCATTTTAGCACCGGCAGACTGCCCGGCAACGATGATTTTGTCAGGGTCGCCGCCGAAACCCTCTATATTTTCATGAACCCATTCGATCGCCTTGATGATGTCCAGCATACCGGAGTTGCCTGACTGGATGTATTCCTCTCCCAGATACCTGTCAAGCTGAAGGAATCCCAGTACGCCCAGCCTGTAACTGGCCGTAACGAGTATGCAGTCCATTTTCGTCGTGCCGACAGGATCGGAGTTGAGCGAGTGATCCCCCGTCTGAAAAGAACCGCCGTGTATGTTGAATAGCACGGGGCGCTTTTTGCCGTCGGGAGCAGGGGTATACACGTTGAGATAAAGGCAGTCCTCTGAACATACGTTGTCTGAGTTTCCGCCGACAACGCCGCCGATTGCGTTTAACGGTCTCGGCTCAATCGGGCCGTACTGATCGCACACGCGCACGCCGTCCCAGCCGTCAGGGTCTACAGGCGGCTTGAAGCGAAGCGAGCCTGTAGGCGGTTTTGCAAAGGGGATCCCCTTAAATGCGACGTAGCCGTTCTCGTCTACCCCGGACACTTTGCCGTATGCAGTAGTTACGATGTAGTTTTCGTTCATGGTTTCAAAA
>JAFTHD010000146.1 GCA_017457585.1 Bacillota bacterium
AACCAGCAGAAGGTCATCCTGGCAAGAGCGCTAAGTTCAGACCCTGATCTCGTTATCCTGGACAATCCGACCCAGGGCGTTGACGTAGGTGCAAAGCTTGAAATCTACAGAATCATACAGCAGCTTGCACAGCGGGGCGTAAGCTTCATCGTTCTGTCCAGTGAGGCGCAGGAAGTGCTCATGCTCTGCGACAGAATATACGTAATGTTCCACGGTGAAATCAGGAAGGAGTTCCCGAGGAGCGAGGCAACAGAAGAAAATATCATGATTGCAGCCACTGGCGGCAAGGTATAAGAAAGGAAAGGACAACATGGAAAACGAAAAAAAGAAATTCAGTATTCGGAGGCTTATGGCTGAGAACAGTGCATTGGTGTCCTTCCTGGCACTTCTCATCTTTGCAATCTTAGTAAAGGGAAGCACCTTCTTAGATCCGAATAACATCATGAACATACTGAGGAACAACTCGGTAATCGGTATCGCAGCCCTCGGTATGACGCTGATTATCATCACGGCCGGCATCGACCTGGCAGTCGGTTCCCAGCTTGCACTTTTGGGAATTCTGATAATAACGGTGCTCAATTCGACCCAGAACATTTTCGTGGCCATAATAGCAGGACTCGTTTGTGCAGTAGCCCTCGGTTTCCTGACGGGCGAAGCCGTAGCAAGGTTCAGAATACCTGCGTTTATCGTTACCCTTGGTACCATGAGCATCTACAGGTCTGTATCCCAATTCTGGCTTAACGGAGGCGGTGTTACGACGCAGGGTGATGCAGGCAGCATGTACATTAAGATTTCAAACACCAGTCTGTTTGGATTCGTGCCAATGCCGATCATCATCTGGCTGGCTTGTGCCGCAGTAATATTCTTCTTTACCAATCACACTGCCACGGGAAGACAGGTATATGCAGTAGGAAGTAACGAAAAGGCTGCGAAGCTGGCAGGCGTTAACGTAACAAAGGTAATAACCATCGTGTACATCATCGCTGCCGTACTCATCATGGTAGCTGCCATAACTGAAACCTCCCGTCTGGGAAGCGTAAACTCAGCTTCCAGTGGAACCGGTTATGAGATGGACGCTATCGCTGCAGCAGTAATCGGCGGCACAAACATGGCAGGCGGAAGAGGTACTGTAGTAGGAACGATTCTCGGTACCCTGACCCTTGGAATAATCGATAATCTGATGAACCTGATGGGTGTAGACCCATTCCTGGTAAAGGCAGTAAAGGGTGCAATCATCATCATTGCAGTACTGCTTCAGAGCATCCTTAATCGTAAGAGCAACTAACCGCGTAGCGAAATCAGGAGGTAAGAACAATGAAATTAGGATTCTTTACAGCGAACTTTACAGAGAAACCTCTGGAAGAAGTCATCAAGATGATTAAGCCATACGGCTATGAGACCATCGAGATTCCTGCATATGAAGGAAATGGACAGCTTGAGACGGCCGACGTTATAAAGCCGGGAAGAGCTGAAGAAATCAAGAAGATGGTGAAGAGCTATGACCTGGAGATCCAGGCGCTGAGCAATCACGCAGACTCCTTCCTGATTATGGGGCCTACTGGCGTTGAAACTGACTTCATATACAAAGGCACGGCAGAGGAGAAGATCAAGCACGGAACGGAGAGCCTCATCAGAACGGCTCAGGCTGCAAACGCGCTCGAGTGCCCTACCATCGTAGGATATCCAGGCGTAGAGAACTGGGGCAGATTTTTCTTCTTCCCTTACGGACAGGGATGGGCTGAGTACGAAGAACAGTTTGCAGAGAGATTTACTCCAATCCTGGACAAGTTCCAGGAATACGGCGTGAACTTTGCCATCGAAATACACCCGAACAGCTTCGTCTACGACCTGCATACTGCAATCAGAGCCCTGGAACTGGTGGACTATCACCCGGCTCTCGGATATAACCTGGATCCTGCGAACATCCTCTACCTGCAGATCGACCCTTGTATCGTAGTAGATGAACTGAAGGATAGAATCTTCCACGTTCATGCAAAGGATGCGGAGCTGGCAAGGCACAACCTGCCTTACGGCGGTACGCTCATGCACGGTGATATGGGCGCGCTCAATCACACGTACAGATTCAGGATTCCTGGATGGGGCGAAGTTGAATGGAAGCGTCTCATAACGGAGCTGTCTCTCGTAGGATTCAAGGGATCCCTCAGCTATGAGCACGAGGACGTTACCATGAGCAGAATGGACGGCGTCGTTAAGACGGCAGAATTCCTGAAGCCGCTCATCATCAAGGACGGTTACGAAGGACGTCAGGATAAGCTCTTTGGCGAATAGACAGGTGCCTGGAGGTAAGAAAAAATGAAACTTGGGTTTATAACATCAATTCTTGAAACGTACACCTATGAGCAGATGATGGATTTTGCTGCAGCAGAAGGCTTCCAGTGCGTTGAAGTCGCCTCCTGGCCTCATGGAAAGGGCGAGAGAAGATACGCAGGAACCTGCCATGTTGACGCGGAGAGAGTTCTGGAAGACGACGAGTATGCGGAGCATCTCCTGGCGGTAAGCAGAGAAAAGGGCGTGGAGATTTCCTCTCTGGCCTTCTACCCTAACACCCTGGATGCAGACCCTGAGAAGCGCAAGGCTAACGTGGATCACCTTATGGCCGTAATCGGAGCATCTGCAAAGCTTGGCGTAGGCCTGGTCACTACTTTCATAGGCAGAGATCAGACAAAGAGCGTGGAGGATAACCTTGAAATCGTCAAGGAAGTGTGGCCGCCTATTCTGGAGCATGCGAAGGCTCTGGGCGTAAAGGTTGCTATAGATAATTGTCCTATGCTCTTCGATAACGACCAGTGGCCGGGCGGTCAGAACCTGATGACATCGCCTGCCAACTGGCGGAAGGTTTTCAGCGTGCTCCCTTACGACAATCTGGGAATAAACTACGATCCGTCTCACTTTGTATGGCAGCAGATGGACTACATTCGTCCGATTTACGAGTTTAAGGACAGGATTTTCCACGTGCATTACAAGGACATCAAGGTGGATAAGGAGGCTCTCAAGGACTGTGGAACCATGGCATATCCGCTCGAATACATGGAACCGAAGCTTCCGGGTCTCGGAGACGTGAACTGGGGCAAGTACGTTTCGGCCCTTACGGATATAAGGTACAAGGGATATACATGCATAGAGATAGAGGACAGAGCCTTCGAGGATACGGAGGAGGACGTGCTCAATTCTATCAGGCTTGCAAAGAAATATCTCAGAAATTTCGTCATTTAGGGCTTGTAATGAAAGAACGATAATTCAATAAAAAGACTATAAAAAAACCGGAAGCCGCTGGTTACAGCGACTCCCTGATCATCAGTTCGATAGGAATTTTCTGAAAACTGGCAGGTTTGATATCTTTGTAAAGATATTCGAAGAGGGTCTTTATGATCAGGTATCCCTGATCCTCGGCTCTCTGGTTGATGATATAGTCTGCGATATGATCCTGCAGCATAGTGACGGCGTTGTCAGTCAGATCGTGACCGATAAGGACACAGTGCTTATCCTGCATCGGCTTTGATCTGACTGCAGGCACCAGACCACCTTTACCGCCGCCAGTAATATAGATACCATCGAGTTCAGGACAACGCTCGAAGAATGATGAGGCAATCTCTGCCGAAAGATCTGCCCTGTCCAGGTTCTCCTGAACATCGATGATAGAAATTGGC
>JAFTHD010000147.1 GCA_017457585.1 Bacillota bacterium
TCCGAATACTCCGTCTTGCCATTTACGAGATATACGTTTTCTTTAGCAACCGGTCTCTCTTCACCTGCCGAATTCGTCGTTATGCTGATATCAACGATCTTCTTGATGTAATCCTTGGCATCCTTTGCATCTATGGTGACCGTCTTCTTGTCCTTATCTGCAACTGTCACTTCGTTATACGGAGCCTCTTCATCGTTCAAATAATTGTCATATGAGAGCCTTATCCCCACGTTAGTTGTTCCGGCAAGATTTCTTCCCTTAACTTTAACCTGCCCCGTCTTGATATCTATCTGAGCATCCGTTATCTTAGGCGTTCCCATACCGATGGTTTCGTTTATATTGTAGTCCAGCACTCCGCCTTCGATAACCTTCCCCTTAAGGGCATCCGTCCTGTTCACGTGGCTTATCACTTCGGCAATAAGGTCTTCTGCGTCTGCATCCTTATATTCCGGCATGGCTGCAGCAAGAGCGATTGCTCCGGTAACAACGGGTGTTGCCATGGATGTGCCGCTCATGAACTCATATTTCCCGAATTCACTTGGTTCTGCAGTCTCTTTGCTGATACCGAGATCATCTATGTAAACAGTGTGATCGCCCTTCTTAGACGCACCGCAGAGTATTATCAGATCTCTTTCTGATGGATTATCTTCTTCGGAGCCCATATCCAATTCCCATCCGCAAGGAACCGTAACACCGTTCCATGCACTTTCGGCTCCAAAATAATATCCGCTGTAGAAGAAATCGGAATCCATTAGCTCAGACAGATCATCCGAAGATTTAAGTTCCATCTCTGCTGGCACATCCATAAATACGCAGAATCCAAGTTCATCATTCTGTGAAATCGCGTTCATCATGCCGCCGATGTAGGAAGCTTTATCGTTATCACTGTCGAATGTATCCGCATCGAGCGTATATGGGATTTTAACAGCCGCGAACTGTCCTGCCTTCATTCCCTGGAAGTCAAGCTTGAGAGAGTGTCCGCCTGCTCCTGCCGCCTTCTCATCCGTTATTTCGCTGACCAGGGTCACGTTCTTATCCGATATGAGCACCGGTTCCTCTGTAGATGTTCCTTCCTTTACAGCTGTTTCCGGCATCATCGGTCCATTTTCATTATCCGGCAGCGCTGTCCCTTCGTATCCATCAAATCTCTTCGATAGCTTATTCTGCTCCTCATCCGAGTACAGCGTAGGTGCATAGTTGTCGTAGGATACGCTGGAAAGAATCCCTGCTCCCGGGGCTGCCAAATCTACTGTAGTCTTCCCGTAGTTAGAGAAGTCAGCCAGATTGCCGGCATTATTTGTAGCTGCAACGGACAGCATATAGTCACTGGAAGGATCCTGCGGATATTCGATCCCGAGTTCATCCTGATTGATTCCTTCGTTTCCTGCAGCAACTACCGTCACTGCGCCCTTTTCACCTACGAGCTTGACAAGTTCAGGGAATATTTCACTTTCACCGCCGCCCCATGAGTTGTTGATCGCCTTAACGTTTACACCCATGTTGAGCGCTCTGTTTATATAGTTATATGCATCCACTTCGTAATTAAAGTAGCTGCTTCCTTCCTCATCGAGCACCTTGAGCCCCATCAGGCTTACCTGGCTGTTAATACCGGAAATCTCGCCGTTTGCACCAATGATTCCGGCACAGTGGGTCCCGTGGCCGTTATCATCCATAGGATCTCTGTCCCCGTTTATGAAGTCATACCCGTGACTTCCCGAAAGTTTTGGCTGGTACGGATTGTTCCAGATGTTATCTTTGAGATCAGGATGTGTGTAGTCGATTCCCGAATCCACTACTGCGACGACTACATCCTTGCTTCCCAGATTTCCTTTGGCCCACTGGTTATCTGCAATATGAAGATCCACGCCTTCGGTACCGTTTTCCTGTCCGGTATTGCCGATATGCCACTGCCTGTCGATGTATTTACCTGCACTGGCCGCATGAATTCTGTAGTTTGGCTCAGCATATCTGACGCTGTCCAATTTTTTTAACTTGGATATGAGCTGCTTCGTAGTCAGCTTATTGGATTTGACGAGAGCTATGCTTAGAGTATTCCCTGAACTGCTCTGAGACTTACCGAGAATCGCCATGCCGTCTCCACCTGCATTGTCATTCTCCGTAATATCTCCCGCCTCTTCAAAATTCCAGACCTGTTCAACGGTTATCGCCTTTTTGTAGCTTCCAAAAACGCTCATTGCGCTCTTTTCGCTCAGGGAGCTGCTGCCGTTAAACATGACGATTGCCTGCCCTTCAGCATACGCTTCCTTATCGGAATTGCTGCTGTTAATGGCATTTCCCGTGTTGCTGATTGCGCTTGGGGAGGTGCTGCCTGCTGCGAAAACAGGTACAACGTTCACGCCTGACATTGTTACCGTCATCACCGCAGCCACAGCAATGCTGATTAGTTTATGCTTCATTGTGTTTCTCCTTTCTTAAGCTAAAAAATCCCGCTAAAACACAGTGTCAATAACCCTCCTTGCTGCCTTGCCATCGTCAAGACAATTAAATTTGGCATTGAATGCTTCATACTTCTCATCATATGTGAAACTGCCGTCGCCCAGTTTCCTGATGGAAGCAATCAGCTCATCTTCTGTTTTTACTATATCTCCGGGGAGCTCATCGATATCGAGATAGAATCCCCTAATATCGTTGGCATACTCCTCAAGATCGTACATATAATATATGATCGGCCTCTTCAAACATGCGAAGTCGAAGAACACGCTGGAATAGTCTGTAACGAGAATATCGGTAATGAGATATAGATTCGTTATATCGTCCAGCTGCGCCATGTTATAGATGAAGCCTTCGTATTTGCTGAAGTCGAATGTATTCGCTATGAAGTAATGGGTCCTGAAGAGAATGATATACTCGTCGCCCAGCTCATTCTTAAGCTTGTCGAAGTCAAGCCTCATATCGTACTGATACCCATCGCCTGACTTATGGTTGTTATCCCTGAAGGTAGGTGCATATAAAATAATCTTCTTGCCCCTGGGAATTCCGAGGCTATCGTGGACGTGATCCACATCGGCCATAGTGTAATTGGTTAGAAGGTCATTTCGCGGATACCCTACCTCCGTTATGATATCCGCCATTCCGAGTGCCCTGAGATTAAATGCAGACATGAACTTGCCGGATGCCCACGGTGAAGGCGAAAGGAAGTGGGTATACCTGACGGTATCCCTGTCATTTCTGATTTTTATCTCATCCAGAGTGTTGTTCACGTTGCCGCTCTCTGCAGCAATATCACATCTGAGGCGTTTCAGCGGTGTGCCGTGCCAGGTCTGAAATATGGTCTGGCCTTCCTTTCGCGTTATGCCTCCGTATATCATTGAGTTGGTAATTATATATTTCGAGGTTCCGAACTCCCTGAAATACTCACTGCTCTTGAACCTGACCAGCTTTGCCCTCTGAAGTTGCGGCAGGTCTTTGTAATCATCCGGCTCTTTGAAGGACCATATCAGCGTCCAGTCGTTAAACTTGGGGTCTTTCAGAATCTCTTCGTATATCGCCTTCGGATTACATCCGTACTGCCTTCCCGTGAACGTCTCAAATAGTATCTTTTTGCTGTCCAGCGGAAGTTTACCCGTCGCCCTCTTGTATTCTGCTCTGTGGTAGTACTCAAGACCTTTTCGCACCTTAAGCCTCAGCCCCGGGTGCTTCTTGAGAATATCGATTGCTGTACTTCTCAAACTCATATCAAATGCCAACTTTCATTTATTCTTTCGTACATGCCAGTACGAACATGGTGTTCTTGTCAGTTCTATAGCATAACATCAAGTCGTAATCTGCTTCGTCCCAGTCTTTCTTGTGAAACTGTGTTGTAATCCGGTACTCGTACCTGATACCGTCCACATCGGTGAACATGACCTTTTCACCCGGTTTACCCCTGGTGATACGGCTAAAGACATCGTGCCTTCCTCCGATGATGACGAGGTTTCCTTTGACCGGCGAGCCGCTTTCCCTGGTTGCAAAGAATTCTTTCTCAGTCCCGCTCTCCGCAACAGGCGCCCTCAGATTGATCGATGGAATTTCAAGTCCGCCCACGATATCGACACCGTTAATTGACATTACCGCAAGGGGATCCCGGCCAAGACCAGAAATGGTATTTTCAGCCCCGAAATATGGAATTACCTGCTCCATAGCGGATATTGCCGCCTCCGACTCACTGTTTGATTGCTTGCCCGGAAGAAGCAGATAGGCTGTAAATGCTGCAGCCCCCACTATAATCAATATGAAAATACTTATTATAATTTTCTTTCTGCCTGATGGCTTTCTCATTTTAACCGTCCTCTGTACAGATTAAACATCAGTTGGGTCTATGTCTGCTTCATCCTCGCTGTCTCTTCTTCTCTTGATGAGAAGTAAAATGAAGGCTGCGATCACGAGTGCCGCAACAGCGCTTATGATTCCTATCAGAGTCCAGTTCGTACCCTTCTCCGATTCATCTAAATCGTCGTAATCCGGACTTACGCCCAACGGTGTATCATTATCACCGATCGTTGTTGTATTGGTTCCTGCAGGATTACCTGTAGTTCCCGGTGCTGCAGGACCTGCGGCTGCATTTACTGCACCTGCACCATTCCCGCCGGCTGCGCCATTGCCTGCCGGGCCGTTACCATCTCCGCCGGCTCCGTTTCCATCACCGTTGCCGTCTCCGTCACCCTGCTGACCGCCATTCCCCTTGGAATATACGAAAGTAAAAACGTTATCCTCAGGATTACCGGTCAACGTCTTGCCTTTGTAGTACGCATCAGGGGTATAGCCCTCTATGTATCTATAGGAAGCTACCGGCTTATCTCCGGGCATTCCATAGTAGGTGTCGCTGGGCTGCAGTTCAACGCCGTTCTCATCAACGTATCTGATCGTGTACGCTACAAGCGAACCTTTGATGCCGTATGCAACTTCATAGGAAACGTCCGTATTGGCATAAAATGTCATGTTCACGAACCCTGAAGTTTCGTCGTTATCATGTCCGGCAACTCTGAATCCTCTGACGTAATACTTGCTTCCATTATCGACCTTACAGTCCTTTATCGAAATTGTCACAGACTCCCCGGGCTTACATTCAGTTGACCACTCCTTCTGACCTTTGAACGTGCCCTGATTGCCTGAATACACATGAATCACGTAATTATAACCGTCTCCCGTAACGCCCTTTTCTGCCGCCATACTCGCAGGAGCCGTACCTATTACCAGCAAAAGACTCGTTATAAGGATAGCTGTCAGTCTCTTTATCATGCCTCGTCACCATCCTTTCGCTCTTTTCTCCAGCTGAAGAATGCCAGGAGTCCGATTATGAGGGCTGCTGTCATGAGCGCCACCCACTTAATGATATTAACAGGGTCTCCTGTTACCGGACTGCTCTCGTATGGACTGTTGCCATCTCCTCCGTTACTTTCAGGGACTTCTACTGCGTATGCAACATCCAGTCCGCCTAAAGTATCCATATAATCATTTACTTCCGTTTCACCGTCAAACTCAACTTTAATGTAGGTCTGTCCGGACTGACCAGGTTTAAGCTCCTGTATGAAGAAGTAATCTGTTGTCGCATTGGTTGCCTGCTTGAGACCTTCAAGGGCTGCAGCTTTCGCTTCACCGCCTACATCGGAATTATCAAAGTAGGTAGTCTTCGTCTTGTCAGGACCTATGTTCTGAAGGATATAAGTATATCCGCCGTTTTCGGCTGCTTCCTTATTATCCTCAAGGGTCTGAAGGACTCTGTTTCTCATATACCACTGAGTCGTATACTGGGAATCGTTCTCGTATGTTACAAGGAACTTCAGTGAGTCTCCGGGTTCAAGGTTCTGTACAGCATCCTTAAGGCTTCCGTTGGGGAAACTGATGCTCATTTTCTGACCGTCAAATGTACACGTTCCGTCATCAACTCTGTAATCATTGGCTGATGCGGTCACCGTCATGGCAAGCATGAGTACAGCAACGGTAAGGAATGTCAATATATGATGTCTCATCTTCATCGCTGTCCCTCCTTATTTAACAGTGAGCTTGCCGCCGGAAACTGTAACGTTCCGCACACCCCAGATGCCCTTGATGGCATCGTTGGCGTTATGCGTCTGCAGTGCCTGAACATCTGCTTCAAGTCCTATGTACTTATCATCATACTTGTAGACGTATGTTATCACTGTCCTCGTAGTGTTGCCTTCGGTCACCTTTGATTCTTCCGACGTTACATCGGACAGAATCTCATTAGAAACAACAAGCTGATTGAACAGGTCAGCGGTCTTGCTGTTTCCGGGAAGCGCCTTGTTGTAGTAGTACGTTTCGCTCTCCTCAGTGCTCTCTCTTTCGTTAACCGTCCATGCACTGTCGTTGTATGCTTTATTACCGTAGGTCAGCTTGATGAGCTTCGGTTCCAGCGCTGTATTTTTGATAAATCCTGTAATATTGCCTTCCTCATCCCTTACAGGATCCTGCCAGTACTTATGTATCGTGATTCTCAGATACTGATCTACATTGGTTCTGTTCTGCGCAGCAATCTTCTCTTCGTACTTCTTGCCCGGAACGAATGTGCCGTATGGGTCTTCTTCTGAGGCCATGTACTCCAGAAGCTTGCCGTTTCCGCCCGCTACGATACCGCCGTCACTTCTGAGCCCTACCAGCTTACCGTTCTCAAGAAGGTGAACGCCAAGATGCTGCAGCTCGAAGTCAGCCTCAAGATCAGAACTCTGTATAGCAGGTGCCTGCCTTGCAGCTCTTACGCCCATCACACTGCCAAAGGTGAAGAGAAGAACTGCTACACATGCCAGTGCAATGGTTCTCTTTGAAATTAATGTTTTGCCTATTTTCATCAGGTCGTTCCTCCCTCGCTATTCGGCTTTGACGGACGGGATCAATCCTTTCTCCCATCCATTGGTGAAAGTCCCGTTTGGATCGATTACTTCACCCGTCGCAGAGTTGACAGGAGCACACTCCTGTACAACTACAATGTCGAAGTCTCTGTAATCGATATCAACATCCTTTACAGATACAGATACCTTGATTTCACTTGTAGAATCACCAGGCTTCAGCACATGCTGATAATACCAGAAATTCTTGTCTTCGCCCTGCTTCCAGTCGCCAGGTGTTTCCAGCGTTATCGTTGATATTTTTTCAGGTGCGAAAACACCTGCTCGGACAACTACGTCCACCTTACCGGTATTCTGAATCCAAACTACTTTCTCTGTTCCTTGCCACTTTTCTTCAATCTGCGTCTGTCCGGACAGATGAATGCCTGCCTGTCCTGCAGCAGTTTCATAATCACTGAAGTATGCGGATGAAATTACCGTCGTAGCTCCAAATGCCAGCAGGATTGCAGTTACTATGATAAATCGTCTTGCCGTCTTTGATCTCATATCTCAGTTACTCCCTTCCTACTGGTTCTCAATCGCGCCGTCGGCTTCATAACCAGTTTTGCCGTCATTAATCTTACCCTTGTTAATGATGCCCGTTCCAAACTTCTGTTCAGGGTTATTGTTCTCAAAGGAAACTTCATAGTGCTCCTTCACTTCACCACTTGCCTCTATCAATTTTGCCGTCTTGGTCTTCTCATCAGGCGTGTAGTTGCTTGAATAAACCTCCGTTACCTGAAGTGTAGCAAGTCCAGTAGGGATATCATTCACTCTCAATTTATGAGTTTCCGGCTTGGCCGGGTCGTAGTTCATTCCCACATATTTGTTGTAAACTTCGTTTTCGTCTTTATCCTTTCCAATCAGCTGGAATACGAAAGTTGCCGCCTCTGTTCCTGAAGAAGCAAATGAACCAACCGTTTTCTCGATGTCCAGATACTTCCTGTCATAGGTGTTGGTAATCGTTTTGGCGTAGGTAGTCTCCGCATTGCCCGCATCATCTGTCCCTACTAAAAAGTCATCATCAATACCGGCAGTTTTGTAGTTCTTGCTGATATCACCTTCAAAGACTTCCTCACAGGACCACAGCTTAGGATTTTCCATTCCCTTTGGCGTTTCCCACTCGAAAGTCCAGTTGTTGTCATTATTCAATGTCACTTCTTTCCACAGTTCTTTATCGTAGCTGATCTTTACAGTGATTTCAGCAGGTCTTACTAAATCAGCGACATCCTTATCGCCTTCCCATGCTTTCGTAATTCTGAGCTTGTTCACGGACTCAATCTGAGGCTTAAGGTTTATCTCCACACTGCCGTTCCACACGAGAACGAGCATCGGCTGCGGCCAGAAGTAGCTTGCTGTCCCTGGATTTGGGTAATCTTCGATTTTTTTGCTTTCCCCTGTAATAAGATACAGCCCGTTTTCACAATCAGCGAAGGTGAAATTGCCATTCGCATCAGAGGATGTAGTTTTATCCTCAGTCTTTGTCGCCGCTATATCTGCGATCGCATTGGCCACACTCAGCCATTTGCCCACTTCATCCGTCTCTAAGTTATTCAGATTCACTATTACGTCATCCACTTTGACATTCTTATAAGCGTCATACAAGGCTAACAGCGCTCTCCCGTTTTCATCTCTTTCACCTGAGAAGGTTCCGACCTTGTACAGCTTGAATTCTGTCGCCATATCACCCGGAAGACTGGCAACGCCCGAAAAAGCACTATCGCTATTTGTAACGAACTTACCGTCTATCTTATAACTATCTGCATTAGCCGGCTTTGCCGTCATGATGAAAAGTGCGCATGCCAGCATGGCTGCCACGATCAGAAGCAATGCGCGCTGCCCCTTATTAGCTTTTTTCAATGTTGTCAAATTCATCATTACAATTCCTTATCTCTCAGATACCGGGAAATTCTTTTCTCCGTATCATTCTTTCTGGCTCTGCGTGTTGTTATTACAAGCATCACCAACAGTGCTAACAGTATAGGAGCTGCCAGGAAAGGCGCGATATAAATCGGTTCAATCTGAATTGCATCCGCTGTCAGATTGGCATCTCCATCCGCATTAGGGATGCGGTGTCCCCGCACGAGAAGTCTGTGCGTATTTATTCCATAAGGAGTGCACGTGATCAGTGTGCAATAATCCTTGCCTTCCTCAATAGTCAGGTTGGATAAATCAGTCGGCTCAACGATTCTGATCTGATCCACTTCATAAGTCAGCGTCTCATTCAGCACCGTTATCGTCCAGGTGTCCCCTTCTTTGAGCCTGGATATATCCGTAAACAGCCGGGCAGACGGAAGTCCCCGATGACCCGATATGCTGCAATGAGAACTTTTGCCACCTACAGGAAGCGACGTGGGTTCAAGATGTCCGATTGATGTCTGCAGCACGCTTTCGTCCGTCCCATGATAGATCGGGAGCTTGACGTGGATCTTCGGAATGCTCACGTATGCCATTACATCTGAGCCTTCGATTTTTAACTTGCTGTTATATTCGGCTCTCTGTTCCTCTGTAAGATTCCACTGTATTCCGGTTTCACCCAGTCTTCTGTTGTACGCACGGGCATCTTTGAGGATTTTCTCATAATCCTCGGTGCTCATACTTGAAACCTGATCGCTGTACGACATTATGGCCTGTGTCTGATGGAAAGAGTTCCAATAGTTAGCAATCGACGGATAGGCCAAGAGTCCTGCGCCTGTCAACAATATCGCCACCAGGACAATTGTGATAAAATGCTTTTTTAGCCATTTCCCCATACGGTCAATCCTTCTAAGCTATTTCCTTCCCAAAAACAAACAAAGCTATAATGATTACATATCTACTTATGCAAATTTATTTTACACTTTGAGCGTCAATAAATCAACATTCAGGGCACAAATCTATGGTTTTTGTACATGTAATTATTACATTGTAACCGCGCTAATTTTAGGCCTTTTATTCTATTTGAGCTTTTGCTCTATCCTTTATCAAATGTGGATTTTCTCGATTTCCCGCCGCAGTTCTTCTAAGGTTCTGTGGCCGTACACATCGTTGGTGATATCGCTCCCAAAGGAGTGCCCGAGCATCCTTTTCCTGTCCGCCTCCCGAACGCCGTAGGATTCGCAAAGTCTGCTGAAAGTATGCCTGCACGAATGGGGTGTATGATGTCTTTCGTCTACGTCAATTCCCAGGTCTGCCAGTGCCTGCTTCATGTGTATGCTGAAAGCGCCGTTCTGAAGTCCCATCAGATATCCTGTTCCGCAATTTATGGTCTTTCTTACGATTGGCAA
>JAFTHD010000148.1 GCA_017457585.1 Bacillota bacterium
CTATAACTCCTGATATGATATCTTCTCATTTCTTCAGTCTCCCATCTGCCACAGGGTTTGGCTCATCTCCTCATCTCGAGGGTGAAGACTTCGCCGTCCTGTCGCCTACTCTATTTCTGTGTTGAAATATCTTTTTATAGCTATGATTATATCCGGCACCGAGTCCGTAATATGGGACTCTTCCCAACGCCACTTGTATTAATTTCAGAACAATATTTCTAATGCTTGTCAGACTTTTGCCCGGTATTAGCATATGAATCCCGCTTATAAAGCGTTTGACCTGCAACCTCACACCGCGGTAGACTTTTTCTGTTTTATTTATGTTCAATCTGTGATACATTGTATGTGGTTAATACTAATAAATTCATAAGCATTGAAGGAGTAATTCAAATGGCGGTTAAAAGTTTGATTATCAATCCTGGTTCAACATCGACCAAGATTGCTGTGTATGAAGATACCGAAAAGGTATTCGACAAGACTCTGAGACATCAGATCGAAGAACTGGCTAAGTATGCTACTATTCCTGATCAGAAGGATTTCAGAAGAGATATCATCATTGAGGCTCTCAAAGAGAACGATATAGACATAAACAGCCTGGACGTTTGCGTAGGAAGAGGCGGATTCCTCAAGCCTATCCCGGGCGGAACTTATGAAGTAACCGATGACGTATATAACGACCTGCTCGTAGGAAGAACGGGACAGCACGCTTCAAACCTGGGCGGCGTTCTGGCAAGAGAGATTGCAGACCAGATCGGTGCAAGGGCATTCATCGTTGACCCTGTTGTAGTCGATGAGCTTATGCCTATCGCAAGGATTTCAGGTCTCAAGGGTATGGACAGAAGATGTATCGTTCACGCCCTCAACCAGAAGGCTGTCGCTAAGAGATATGCGAAGGCAATCGGCAAGCCTTACAACGAGCTCAACCTGATCATCTGCCACCTGGGCGGCGGCGTATCCGTTGCAGCACACGAAAAGGGCAAGATGGTTGAAGTTCCTGACGCACTGGACGGAGACGGCTGCTTCTCACCTGAGAGAACCGGCGCACTTCCTGTAGGAAGGCTCGTAGACCTTTGCTTCTCAGGAGAATATACAGAGGCCGAAATCCGCAAGATGCTCGTAGGCAAAGGCGGAATCGCAAGCTATCTTGGAACGAACAACATGATAGAAGTTGACGACAGAATCGAAGCAGGCGACGAAGAAGCGAAGCTCATCATGGACGCCTTCGTATTCCAGCTTTCAAAGGATATCGGAAGCGCAGCAACCGCCCTCTACGGCAAAGTTGATCAGATCATCCTCACTGGCGGCATCGCATATGACGAATTCGTCGTTGCAGGCGTCAAGGAACGATGCGAGTGGATCAGCCCTATCACGGTATACCCTGGCGAAGACGAGCTTCAGGCTCTTGCAGAGGGTGCACTGAGAGTTATAAACGGTGAAGAAGAGGCAATGCCTTATTAATTATCCAATCTAATAACTGACTAAATGCTGACAATCGGGAATCTGTTACAATGACAGGTTCCCGATTGTTTTTTTGTCATGATTTTTTACTCATCCATTGACACCGGTGCACCATAAAAGTAATATTAGTCTGTCCGTTTTTTCTCTTTGAAAATGGAGATAAGCGAATTGAACAATAAACCAATCATTGAACTGAAAGATATCTCAAAGAACTTCGGGGAACAGCAGGTTCTCAGAGGAATCAATCTCGATATTTACGAGAACGAATTTCTGACGCTTCTCGGACCTTCCGGCTGCGGCAAAACCACCATACTGAGAATCATCGGTGGATTTGAGGAACCGAGCAACGGCAAAGTTCTCTTTAACGGAATGGACATCGCGAAACTCCCGCCATACAAACGGGAAGTCAACACCGTATTTCAGAAATACGCCCTCTTCCCCTTCCTTAACGTGTACGACAACGTTGCCTTTGGCCTTAAACTGAAGGGTCTGGAGGAGGAAATCGTCTCTCAGAAAGTCTCCCGTATGCTTTCCATGGTGGGCCTCGCAGGATATGAAAAACGCGACGTCACAAGTCTATCTGGCGGCCAGCAGCAGCGAGTCGCAATCGCCCGCGCTCTCATAAACGAACCGAAGGTCCTTTTGCTCGACGAGCCTCTCGGCGCCCTCGACGCAAAGCTGAGAAAGGACATGCAGATAGAGCTTAAGAAGATACAGAAGGAAGTGGGCATCACCTTCGTGTTCGTCACCCACGACCAGGAGGAGGCCCTCTCCATGTCAGACACCATCGTAGTATTAAACGATGGAATCATACAGCAGATCGGTACACCGATCGATATCTACAACGAACCTGAGAAGAGATTCGTTGCGGAGTTCATAGGCGAGTCCAACATAATACCAGGCAATATGCTGAAGGACTGCCTCGTTAAATTCGACGACATCGAGTGGGAATGTGTGGACAAAGGGTTCAGGCCCAACGAAGAGATTGAAGTCGTCCTAAGACCGGAGGATCTGGACGTGGTTTCTCTCAGTGAGGCCAAGGTTACCGGCAGGATCGTTTCAAAGGTGTTCATGGGTGTTCACTACGAGTACTTCGTGGAGACGAAATACAGGAACTATCAGGTGCACACCACCGAGGACTATCAGGTGGGCTCCGAAATCGGTCTTACCATCGATCCGTACGATATTCAGGTAATGCATATCAGCTAAACAGGAGATACGTTTCATGAAACATTTCAGGGGACTCGCATATCCGTATGCAGCATGGTCCTTCGCGCTGATCGTGCTGCCTCTGCTCCTGATAGTGCTCTATTCCATCACTGCAGGAGACAACTCCCTCGTGACAATTCATTTTACCCTGGACAACTTCAGAAAGATCGGCGACCCGGTCTATCTGAACGTCTTTGTAAAATCCGCAGAAATCGGCCTCATCGTTACCGGGGTCTGTTTGCTGATGGCATATCCCCTCGCCTACATCATCACCTGGTTTAACGATGAGATGCAGAGTATCCTCATCCTTGTCGTTACAATTCCTATGTGGATCAATACACTGCTTAGAACGTATGCATGGATCAGTCTGCTGTCAGACAACGGGCTCATAAGTCAGCTCTTTGCAAAGTTTGGCTTTGATGCTCCTTCCATGATGTACACAAACTTTGCAGTAATCATCGGTCTCGTGTGCGATCTTTTGCCGTTTATGGTGATACCGATTCACACGTCCCTCACCAAAATGGATTACTCCCTGGTTGAGGCCGCAAGAGACCTGGGCGCCAACAACTTCCAGACTTTCAGAATCATAATCCTGAAGCTGTCCCTTCCCGGAATCATCAACGGCGTCACCCTCGTCTTCCTGTGTTCCATCTCCAGTTTCGTAGTTCCCGTACTTTTGGGCGGTCGCCAGTACATGCTCATCGGAAACCTGATCGAAAATCAGTTCATCTCCATAGGAAACTGGAACTTTGGAAGCGCAATATCCGTACTCCTTGCCATTGCCATACTTCTGATCATGAGCCTTATGAGGCGCATCGATCCTGAGGAGAAAGGAGCGGACGGATGATGAGCGCAAAGAAGATCTCACTGGAGCCGAAGCTCTACATTGCCTTTTGCTTTGTATTCTTCTATCTGCCTATCGCGGTCACCATGTTTTTCTCCTTCAATCAGTCCAAGTCCCTCACCCACTTTACGGGATTTTCACTTCACTGGTACGGAAGACTGATTCACGATCAAAACATTCTGGCTGCGGTTTACGTGTCCATCAGCATCGCTATTTTTGCCACGATTGCCTCCACAGTTCTCGGCACCATCACGGCCATTGGTCTTTCAAAGAGCCGGAGGCTTCTCAAAGAGGCACTACTTAACATCAATAACGTACCGATCATGAATCCGGACATCGTGACGGCGATAAGCCTCATGATACTCTTTACATCGGCCGGACTTCAGCGCGGATACATGACTATGCTTCTCGCACATATTGCATTCTGCACGCCTTTTGTAATAACGAGCGTCTATCCTAAGGTCAGGAGCATGGATCAGAATCTGGCCGACGTTGCCATGGATCTTGGAGCTACGCCGTTTCAGGCTCTTACAAAGGTTGTGGTTCCCCTCCTGAAACCGGGGATCTTTGCCGGCATGCTCCTTTCCTTCACCATGTCCCTGGACGATTTCGTCGTTTCATATTTCGTGACGGGAAACGGTGTTGCAAACATCTCCATACTCGTCTACAACATGACGAAGAGACTGAATCCTACGATAAACGCCCTCTCCACCCTGCTCATAATCGCAGTTACCATCGGCATGATCGGCGTAAACCTCTGGCCCGTAATCAGGGACAAATATGGTAAGTCACGAACAGGTAAATTCAATCACAGCTCCGGCAGAGGAAAGGGAACGCGCAGACTAATCGCAGCACTCTCCGGAATTGCCGCAATCGCTGTCGCTGTCGTTTTTGCCACCCAGTTTTCGAGTCTATCCGGCAAACCGACCCTGAAAGTGTTCAACAGCGGCGAATACATCGATCTCGATCTGGTCGCACAGTTTGAGGAAGAGTACGACTGCGACGTAGTCTACGAGACCTTTGATTCAAACGAATCCATGTACACGAAGATTCAGAGCGGCTCCACCTACGATATACTCGTGCCGTCAGACTACATGATCGAGCGGCTGATCGACGAAGAATACCTTAAGAAAATCGACTGGCGTCAGATAAAAAACAAGGCCGCCATCATTCCGGAGCTGATAAACGACAATGCATACGACCCGGGCTCGGAATTTTCCGTGCCGTACTACTGGGGCTGCGTGGGTATACTTTACGATAAAAATGTGGTCGATCCAGAAGACCTTGAGGCTGGCTGGGACATACTCATGAACACCAAGTACAAAGGTCAGGTCTACATGTACGACTCCGAGCGTGACTCCTTCATGGTCGCGCTTAAAGCCCTCGGTTACTCCATGAACACCACCGATAAGAAGGAGCTCAACGAGGCCTACCAGTGGCTTACAAAGCAGTGCGATCTCATGAACCCTGTATACGTGGGCGATGATGTGATGGACAACATGATATCCGGCAACAAGGCCATGGCCGTAGTCTACTCAGGCGATGCCGCCTACATAATCGATGAAAACGATGATATGGACTTCTTCGTTCCGAAGCAAGGCACCAACCAGTGGTACGATGCGATGGTTATAACAAAGCACTGCAGGAACACAGAGCTTGCCACCACCTTCATCGACTACTTCCTGAGGGAGGATGTAGCCGTACAGAATACCGAATACATCGGATATGACAGCGCCGTAAAATCCGTGTACGAATATTTCAGAGATGAGGAATATGCAGGGAATTCAGGCTGTGCTCCCGACTCCGATAATTCTCTCAATGAGGTATTCCACAAACAGGAACAGGACATCAAGGTCTACACCGCAAACCTTTGGACGAAGGTCAAATCCCGCAAGTAAGTCGCGAAAGCAGACTCTGTCATCACTCCACAAGTCAATCCATGTCATAGTTCATAAAACCATATTACGTTGCATAATGCATAATATGAAGCTTTTTTCACTTCTCCCCGGCACACCCCGCCGGGGAATTTGTATTGTTGCTCAGAATATGGTATAATTTTTGTGCTATGTTTATTCTTATCACGTAAACATGAAAGGAGGTATAGTGATGACTGATGAAAAAGAAAAGAGAAGACAGAACAGAGAACAGAGACGACAGATCAGACAGTCAGTCAGAGACTCCGCAAGAATCGAATTAAAGAATCAGATACGAGCAGCAAGACAGGAAAACTTTTTTGACAGCAGCGCTGCATTGATCCAGGAGCGAGACTATATCGAAACAGAAGTATATTCACAGTATGACGTTAAGCGTGGACTCAGAAACGCCAACGGCACAGGCGTGCTTGTAGGGCTTACCAAAGTCGGTGAGGTAAACGGATACGAAACGGATGACGAAGGCAACAAGATTCCAATCGAAGGTAAACTCTATTACAGAGGCTACAGCATAGAGGATCTGGTAAACAGTTGTATTGCAGAGGACAGGTTCGGATTTGAGGAGATTACTTACCTTCTCATCTTCGGCGAACTGCCGAGTAGAGACGAACTTGACGCCTTTACAAAATTCCTCGGCAATAAACGTGAGTTGCCGCAGGGTTTTGCAAGGGATATGATCCTGACGGCGCCTTCCAGCAACATCATGAACAAGCTGGCGAGAAGCGTGCTTGCCCTCTACACTTACGATGACAAGGCTGATGACATCTCAATTGCCAACGTGCTCAGGCAGTCCATCGACCTTATCGGTTACTTCCCTGCTCTGATTTCATACGCATATCAGGCAAAGCGCGCTTATTACGACAATGACAGCCTTCACCTGAACAATCCCCTTCCTGATCTGAGCACCTCGGAGAACATTCTCAGAATGCTTAGAAGCTCCGGAGAGTACACGGATCTTGAGGCTAAGCTTCTTGACATCTGCATGATACTGCACATGGAACACGGCGGTGGTAACAACTCATCCTTCACCACTCACCTGATATCCTCCTCCGGTACGGATACCTATGCTACGATCGCTGCTGCCATCGGATCCCTTAAGGGACCGAGACACGGCGGTGCCAACGTCAAAGTCATCCAGATGCTGGACGACCTTAAATCCAACGTCAAGGACTACACCAACAAGCAGCAGGTGGACAATTACCTGAGGAAGGTACTGAGAAAAGAAGCCAACGATGGCACCGGCCTCATATACGGAATGGGACACGCCATCTACACCAAATCGGATCCGCGAGCAGTCGTTCTCAAAAAAATGGCAAAGCAGCTTGCAGAAGGAAACGACTTCAACGAGACCTTCGAGCTCTGCAACTACATCGAGCAGAGGACGCCTGAACTGATGGCAGAAGTCAGAGGGCGCGAGACGCCAATGTGCGCTAACGTAGACCTGTACTCAGGCTTCGTTTACACAGCGCTCGGGATCCCTGAAGAGTTCGCAACGCCGCTCTTCGCTGCAGCGAGAATATGTGGATGGTGCGCTCACAGAATTGAAGAGCTGAGTAACGGCAGCAAGCTCATGAGACCTGCATACAAGTCGGTCATGAGCCCTCGCCCATACCTCAGCATAGACAATAGAATCACGACAGTTAGCTTAATTGATTAATAAGAATAAACAGGCTATCGGACAAAATACGTGAAAAAGCCGTCACTGGCGTTGGAGACTCAACGACTGTGGCGGCTTTTTTTCATAAAACAGATGATGCGGATGTGTTGCAATACCTTTTTTGCATTTTTCGCGTTTTCAGAATTGCAAGTGGTCAAAAGTAATTCTGAAATCGATTTTTTTCTTAAAATAGAATTGCAGCCGGGGAGACTGCAATTCTGAAATCGTTAAATATGCGTTTTAGGTATTACAATTGATGGTTTGCAATTCTGAAACGGATAAAAATCACGATTAGGTATTGCAACGGCTTTTAGCATGACCTAATCAGTATAGTTCCGGCCTCCTGTGCTTGAGAAGCGGGAGCTGATCCCTGATGGAATCCTCGTATTCAAAGTCGATGTCCGCGTAAATTATGGTCTCCTTTTCGTCTGCGTGAGCGATGAACTCTCCCCATGGCGACGCAACGCAGGAGTTGCCGTATGCAACGTACACCCCGCCTTCATCCCTTGCCGGTGAGTTCGCAGCAAAGTAAACCTGATTGTCGAGAGCCCTGGCTCTCATGGTCAGATCCCAGTGGGCCGGACCCGTCGTCATATTGAAGGCTGCCGGCAGCAGGATGAGCTTTGCTCCATCGAGGGCCATCCTTCTGAAAAGTTCCGGGAATCTCACATCATAGCAGATGGCAACGCCGAATCTGCCATACTCAGTATCGATCAAAGTCGCGGAGTCCCCTGCCGTAAGGGTATCGGACTCCATGAATCTGATGCCGCCTTTCACGTCTATATCGAAGAGATGGGTCTTTCTGTGTTTGCCTATGATATTCCCTTCTCTGTCAAATGAAAAAGATGTGTTGTACACCTTGTCACCGTCCAGTTCTGATATTGACCCGCCAATGAGGTAGATGCCCAGTTCCTTCGCCAGATCCGACATGAACTTTACAGTCTCTCCATCTTCCGTCTCTGCATACTCCCTGAAATAATCGTTGGAGTACGGGCAATCCCACATCTCGGGCAGGGTTACCACCTGCGCACCCTTTGAAGCGGCTTCCGTCACGAACCTTCTGACTGTTTCCCTGCTTTCCTCCTTATCGAAGGAACCCTTGAGCTGACATAATGCGAGTTTAAACATCCTCTCCCATCCTTTCCGTTATCACTTCAATAAACCTCTGCGTAATCCGCGCCGTCAGGCCCCACAGAACGTGTCCTTCATACTCCCTGTAAACGGGAACCTTTGCAACGCCGCCGCGCCACTTATACGGTTCTCCTCCCGTCACCTTCTCCGTCGGAAAATTTTCATCTATCACAGGCACGAATTTGTTTTCATATATCTCAGGCGGATTGTCCATAAAGAACTGCACCGGTGCCATATACGTATCTGCCACCTCCACCTCGCTTACTTGCATGTTTTCTACGGTATTCTCATCGATGAATCCCAGGAAGCACACCATGGCGAAGTTATTCGTGGTATAGATGGTATCAAGCTGTGCGATGATTTCGATATCGCCGGCACCGATTCCAAGTTCCTCACAGGTCTCCCTGATGGCGCATTCCCTCATGGACTCTCCCGCTTCCAGTGCACCGCCCGGGAAGCATATCTCCCCCGGCTGCCTGTCAAGATCTTTTCCGCGCACCTCGTAGAGAAGATACAGTCCGTCTTCCCTTTGCACCAACGGAACGAGAATCCCGAAGAAGTGATAGTCGTTCTCTGCCCCCGGTTCCCTTCCGGAAAAAATATCCTTAATTGTCTCTA